>JARRJE010000566.1:0-1295 GCA_037379765.1 Deltaproteobacteria bacterium | reverse complement strand
GGTGCAGTAAAGGGTGGCCCCCTCCACACTCACCCCGTAGAGGGCAGCCTGAATGATGGCATTCTGCTCGGCGTGGAGGCCGCGGCATAGTTCGTGCCGTTCACCCGAGGGGATATTTTGCTGCTGGCGCAGACAGCCCACTTCCAGACAGTGGCTGATGCCGCTGGGCGCGCCGTTGTAACCGGTTGAGATGAGCCTTTTGTCCCGCACCAGCACCGCCCCCACCCCCCGCCGCAGGCAGGTGGCCCGCTCGGCGACCAACTCAGCGATGCTCATGAAGTAGTCGTCCCAGGAGGGACGGGAATCCGGCGCATGGCTCATAGTATTTGTTCACCTGTGAAAAACAGTTCCGGCCTGCAAACATGCAGCAGTGCCGTCGATGCGAGGAGATCTCTCGGTGTCCGCGAACAGTTCTATGACAACGCAAATGCGGGGGCTGGAGATTTCGCTCATTTGTAATCATCGTCCGATTGGCAATGGCCCGCTCGATCCAATCGGCGATTCGAACCATCTCCGCTTCCTTAAGCCCCCGGGTGGTCACTGCCGGCGTGCCGATGCGAATGCCGCTGGTGACGAACCGACTCTGCTGATCAAACGGCACGGCATTTTTGTTGACGGTGAGCCCGGCAGCTTCCAGAGTCTCCTCGGCAGTCTTGCCCGTGATCCCCTTGCTGGCGAGGTCCACCAGGAGCAGGTGGTTATCGGTGCCTCCCGAAACCAGACGGAAACCGTGGGTCTGCAGCCTGCCGGCAAGCGCCCTGGCATTGGCTACCACCTGGCGCTGATACCGACGGAAATCCTCGCTCATCGCCTCCTTGAAGCTCACTGCTTTGGCCGCAATGACGTGCATCAGAGGGCCGCCCTGGATACCAGGGAAAATCTTGCTGTCGAGCTTCTTGCCGAATTCTCCTTTGGCAAGAATGAGCCCCCCTCGAGGTCCCCGCAGTGTCTTGTGGGTGGTAGTGGTGACGAAATCGGCATGGGGCACAGGTGACGGATGCTCACCGCCGGCAATCAGGCCGGCGATATGGGCCATGTCCACCATGAACAGGGCGCCCACTTTATCGGCGATCTTCCGGAAACCGGCAAAGTCGATGATTCGCGGATATGCGCTCGCGCCGGCCACGATCATCTTGGGCCGGTGCTCATCGGCCAGTCGTTCCACCGCGGCCATGTCGATGCGCTCGTTTTCCCGGTCAACCCCGTAAGAGACGAAGTTGTACAACTGGCCCGAAAAACTGACCGCTGCGCCGTGAGTGAGGTGGCCTCCGTGGGCGAGATCCATCCCCAAAACC
>JARRJE010000565.1:0-2235 GCA_037379765.1 Deltaproteobacteria bacterium | reverse complement strand
CCATGTCACCGAACGCAGATACTACGATTTGCCCACCATGCAGAACATGTCCTATGTGCTGCGAAGCTTGCAAGACTTGTCAGCATTGGATAATGCCGATCTGGCCAAGGTGAGCACGTTCATAGAATCGCTCGCCATAGCCGAAAACGGCGGTTTCGGCCCACAGCCGGGTTACGGCACTACTCCTCCCAGCACATATTACGGCCTGGTCTGCTTCGTGCAGCTCGGCAGGCTGCCGAACCCCTTGCATCAATCCTGATTCCAGCCCATCGTTCACGGGAGCGGCCTTAAAAGGAGGAAGGGAGGAGCGACGATCTTCCTTCCTCTCTTTTTTCTCCGCAGTCCGGCTCCTGCGATTTCACACCGGAAGCCCGGTGCCCCTTAGAAAACCGCTTTCATGCGCAGGGTCCCCACTAGGGCGGTTGGATACTGCCCCCCGGGATGGAGAATGCACTGCAGGTCCGGCTGCAGTTCGGCCCAAGACCGTACTTGGACCTTGTAAAACAACTCAAGGGCCAGCTCATAGGCGTGGGGCAGCCCTGCCTGCTTGCTGATGTGCGCGTACTGGGAGGTAAAGCCGGCCACGTCGTTGGGGCGTACGGCAAACATGCCGGTCCAGGCCAGGCCGCCGCCGGTGTGCCAATCAATCGTGTTGATGGTCTGCTGGGTGCGTCCGTATTCCAGGAAACAGCGCAGCCCACGACTGCTTTCTGAAGCGCCTGCGGGTTGCCGGATGGTCTGATCGTAAATGGCATACCAGCCGTAAGTCCCCTCCTGCCGGCCGCCGTCGAATCGGGTGAAGGTCCCGGTGTGGTCCCAGGCGCCCAGCTTCAGATTGCCGTCATGGCCGAAAACAGGGTCCTGCCGCCACCGCAAACCGGTTTCACCAATCACAAACATTCCGTTGTCACTCGGCTGGACATCTTCCGGGCTTCCAAATTCCGAAGCTGCCGTAACCGGTTTCGCGAGGGGAGAAAAAAAGGTTGGTCGAGGGCATGGGGGCCGGGGTAGTAGGAAGCAAAAAAACCGTGGGCGACACCTGCGCTGAGCTGCTCTCGAAATCAAGCCCGTTGTCGATCACGCTGAATTCGCTGTTGGCATCTACTTTGCCGATCTTCAGGCGCAGTCTGTCGGCGAACAGTTTCTGTTGATACCACAACTCGAAGACTTGCAGGTAAGGCGCTGAATTCAGCTTGTCGAAAATCTGCAGATCGCCCACCAGCTCAGTGGTGGGGTTTTCTCCGGCATGGTCCTGCAAATCGACATGGAATGTGCCGCCCGGCCAGTGGAGCAGTTTTTCGGTGTCAGCAGTTAGACCGAGGTCAACCGTGGAGGCCGCCGCCTGCCCAGTCTTGATCCCGCCGCGGACGCCTTCCGGCCGTTCGGTCCGCTCACGAATGGTTCCTTCATCCCGAAATCTTCCTCTGGACATCTCTCAAAAAAATACTGGATAAAACAAGAGGATATCTCTTCGGCTATCATAGCACAATGTCGGAGCCAACTGTTTCAATTCTTCCAAGGGGGGCGAGCCAGGAATTTAGGCGGCAGAGATTCGCGAAAGAAAAAACGGTCCCGGTCACTGTCGCCAGGGCGATGTGATAAAATGAACGAGGAACATTCGACCAGCAGAGGACGAGTTTTCCGGTCCTTTCCTTCTCTCACTTTTCCTCATCCAACCTAAGGAGGTCCATCATGAAAAATTTTGTCGGATTTTTCGTTCTGGCTATGATCATGGCTCTCAGCGCCTCGGTCTTTGGCCAAGGGGGCATGATGGGAGACGGCATGATGGGGCAGCAAGATGGGCGATCCTCGGGCACTCCTGCCGACACCGCCGGGGCCGCAATTTTCAGGGCTAATTGCGTGAGCTGCCATCCCAACGGGGGAAACACCATCACCCCGAATCTGCCGTTGCGGGGCTCACGCATGCTGGCCAGTTTCGACGCCTTTCTCGATTTCATTCGCCATCCCAAGATGCCCAACGGCTCCAAGGGCGCCATGCCTAATTTCCCCCCATCGAAAATCTCGGACCATCAGGCACGGGAGCTTTACCAGTATCTCACCTCTGCCGAGGGATCCATGGCAGGCGGTTACGGCATGGGCCCGGGCATGATGGGGGGCTACGGCAGGGGCCGTTACGGAATGACGGGGTACGGCATGGGTCGCTATGGAATGACGGGGTACGGCATGGGTCGCTATGGGATGATGGGCGGTTACGGCATGGGTCCGAGCATGATG
>JARRJE010000564.1:0-2053 GCA_037379765.1 Deltaproteobacteria bacterium | reverse complement strand
ACCACCCTCGAACAGGGCCTTTTTCATTTCGAGTACCGGATTTATCCGGAGATCGCGCTCCGAGAAGCACTTCTTAATGCATTCTGCCATGCCGATTACCGGATTGCCGGCCCCATCATGGTCAAGCAATACCCCGACCGCCTTGAGCTCAGCAATAATGGCGGATTCATCGCTGGTATTACGCCGGAGAACATTCTCCATCACCAGCCCGCCGCACGTAATCCCCTGCTGGTCGATGCTCTCACCCGACTGCGGCTGGTGAACCGCAGCAATCTTGGGGTAGGCCGAATGTACGAGGCGCTTTTGATTGAGGGCAAGGAGCCGCCGATTATTCGCGAAATCGGCGAATCGATCACGGTGATTTTTCTGCGTCGCGATCTCTCGCCCTCCTTCCGGTTGTTTGTTGCCGAAGAGAGCCAAGCCCGGCGCCTTCTCGGAGTAGATCGATTGCTGATCCTTCAGTTTCTTATGCGGCATTTTGAAATGGATACCGCCACCGCGGCTCGTCTTTGCCAGCGCTCAGAAGATCAGCTTCGGGATGTCCTGGCCGAAATGGAGCGATCGGGCTATGTGGAGCGGGGCGGCACCGGCAAGGGGACCTATTGGACCATGTCTCCTGCTTTGCATCGCCGCTTGCAGGCGAAGCAATCCGAGCGCAGCCGTCGGATCGAATGGGAAGCTGCTAAAACGAGAGTATTTAGCATTATTCGTGAAAGAGCCAAGCGGGGTGAGCCTGGATTAAGTAATCAGGAAATCCGGCAGATCACGCATTTTGACCGCAATCAAGTCTTTCGGTTGATGACCGAGTTGAGGCGGGAAAATCCTCAGATTCGCCCGCCCGGGAAGGGGAAGTACGCGAAATATTCTTACATAAAAGAAGAATAGAGGGTTGAATGCTCGCTCAGCTTTTTGCGAGCATTGTTACCCGGCCGCCACTTTAATCTCATGTGGTATCCTTGCCGCAGGGTACAAACACAAAGAAAAGAACAAAAAAGAGCACCGCGAGATCATTCAGGCCCTAGGTAAGCGCCTATATTTCTCGGCAGGGATATCACTTCTGGAAGAAAACGCCGACGCCTTGGACTCGGTCATCTGCATCTTAGCTGCCAAAGACTTCCTAGAAGACGAACTACGCCGCCACTAAATCCAGAACTGGTTAAACGGGAAAGGTGGATTTGGGCCGCTCTGCATATGGCTTGAGAAGATGGGGGCAGGCGGCCGTGGCAAGAACGAGCAAGAAAAAGCAGAAAAAAGCACCTCAGGAATATGAAACATACTGCATCCAAATAGCTGATTGGGAAGCCCCCTACTCTCTCTCCTTAGAAAGTGGCAGATTAGGCCCCGGCCCGTATTGGGAGTATGCCAGTATCAGAATTAAAGGCATTGTCATCCATCCCCAAAAAATCGCTGGTAAGGAGCTGGATCTTACTTTTCTTGGCAGACGGGAAATCGCCGCAGCTTTGAGTAAGGCCTCCCACACCGTAAGAGGGACGCAGCAATATGGGTTTCTCTCGCTGCCCTTTGATGCTTTTCCCTTAATCACGGGGTTGTTGGCGGCTGGCAGGTATAAGTATGTTATTTTGCATGGAAAGGCGCTCTATTACGGAAGCGCAGATATTCGATCGATCAATTTTGAGCCGAACTTTAATGAAGATGAATGGGTTTGAAGGATAGGCCAGAATTCTCTCTGTGGGTTATACTTGGGTCTTCTGAATTTTGCGCGTGAGCAACAAAGCTGCTTTTGTCTCAGAAAGAGTGAGACGCAAGCGAATTAATCTTGCATCTGTGAGACACAAAAATGGCCTCTCGTCAGAGGGAAATTTCGAGTTGGTGCTGGGCAACTTTGGGGGCAAGTCGCAAAAATCGAATTGAATAAAATCAATAATGAAAGAAGATGCGGGCCATCTTTCGATTCCCTTCATACTTTTGATGACGGCCTCGGAACTCGAGGGCGCGGGCCCGCAACTTCTCATCCAATCCTAGCCAACTCTCCCTTGATCAACATCCCGGGTCTCGATGGCCGGATTGGCGCTGATGTGGTCGCGGATCGTGG
>JARRJE010000563.1:0-2023 GCA_037379765.1 Deltaproteobacteria bacterium | reverse complement strand
GCCAGCTCCTCGGCCTTGCGGGCCACGTTCTTGCGCTCCTCGCCCTTGACCATGTTGATGGCGAGTTCCACCAGATCGCGCACCATGGATTCCACATCCCGGCCTACGTAGCCGACTTCGGTGAATTTCGAGGCCTCCACCTTGATGAAGGGCGATTGGGCAAGCGATGCCAGACGCCGGGCGATCTCGGTTTTGCCCACGCCGGTGGGGCCGATCATAATGATATTTTTTGGGGCGATTTCGTCGCGGAGCGGCGGGGGCACCTGCTGTCGCCGCCAGCGGTTGCGCAGGGCCACGGCCACGAAGCGTTTGGCGTCTTTCTGGCCGACCACATAGCGGTCGAGCTCCTCGACGATCTGTTGCGGGGTAAGGGAATCAATCTCGCGGGTGGGGTTCATAATTTTTCCAGGACGATATTGCTGTTGGTATAGATGCAGATCGAAGCGGCGACCTCCATGGCCGCCCGGCAGATGGCCTCGGCGTCCAGGTCGCTGTGGGCGACCAGGGCCTTGGCCGCGGCTTGGGCGTATGGTCCGCCCGAGCCGATGGCGAGGATGCCGTCATCCGGCTCGATGACGTCGCCCGCTCCGGTGAGCAGCAGGGAATAATCACGGTCAGCGGCCACCAGAAAGGCTTCGAGCCGGCGAAGGATCTTGTCGGTACGCCAGTCGGTGGCGAGCTCAACAGCGGCCCGCATGAGATTGCCCTTGTACTGCTCCAGCTTTTTTTCCAGCTTGTCGAACAAGGTGAAGGCATCTGCCGTGGCCCCGGCAAAACCGGTGATCACCTGGCCCTGATAAAGACGTCGGACCTTACGGGCCTGGTGTTTCATCACGGTATTGCCTAAAGTGACTTGGCCGTCACCGGCCACGACCACCTCGCCTCGATGGCGAACGCAAATGACCGTGGTGGCATGCATGGTGTTTTCGTGTTTCATGACCTTACAGTTATGGGAATTATGGAAAAAAATGTCAAGGCAGCATTGAGGGTTTGCCCCATTGACTGCTGTTTCCATTTTTTTCGCTTTGGGATGGGCCTGGTCGTATACCTCGGTTAAGTGGTCCAGATTGAGGTGAGTATATTTCTGAGTGGTGGAAAGGCTCACGTGGCCAAGCAGCTCCTGGACCGAGCGGAGATCGGCACCCATCTCGAGAAGATGGGTGGCAAAGGAGTGCCGAAGAGCATGGGGAGTTACTCGCGCGGCAATACCAGCCCGCTGGGCATACATTCCGACCAGTCTTTCGACGCTTCTGGTGGTCAGCCGACTGCCGCGGCCGTTCAGGAAAACGGCCTTCGCTTCCGGCTGCCGGCCCCGTTCGGCACGGCGTCGGCTCAACTCCTCCCGCAGAGGAATGTAGGCATTAAGCGCCTCCAGGGCAGGCCGTCCTACCGGCACCAATCGCTCCCGGTTTCCTTTGCCCCTTACCCTAACCATTCCGGCGGCAAAATCAAGGCGGTCCAGGTTGAGGTCGGCCAGCTCGGCCACCCTCATACCGGTGGAATAGAGCAGCTCCAGAATGGCCCGGTCCCTGGCGGCCAAGCCATCCTCGTCGGCAGGGGCCTCCAGCAGGGAAAAAACCTCGTCCACCGACAGAAACACCGGCATGTACTTGCCTTGCTTGGGCCGGGCGATGGCCGTTGTCGGGTCATCAGTGATCGCTTCCTCCCGCAGCAGGAAGCGGAAGAAGGTCCGCAGGGCTGAAAGCTTCCTAGCCACCGAAGAGCTCTTGTTTCGGCCATTGAGGCCATATACGTAGCTTCTGATATCCGGAGTGGCGATATCAGAAACCGGTTTTTCGACCCCGGTTCGGATAGCGAATTCGGTCAGATCCCGTCGATACCCGTCCACGGTATGAGGCGAATAACCTTTTTCGGCATGCAGCCAGACGGTAAAGCGCTCGATGCATTCGGAAAGGTTTTCTGAGGTCATTCCAGCCGTGTTGCGATTGTGACTAACCAATACAAGGTGTTGGTTCCGGGTCTTTTGTTATTGTGCGAGGAGCAAAATAATTATCATAATCAG
>JARRJE010000562.1:0-1079 GCA_037379765.1 Deltaproteobacteria bacterium | reverse complement strand
AAGCGATCTGAGGGGGTTGATGAGATTAAAAGTTCCTCTTTACAGGGAGGTCGTGAGCTGCCATTTTCCCCTTCTGGTCGGCTTCTGCATGCAACGGGCCAATTTGTGGTAGAACTCCGGCCCCGGGATTTCCCGCGCTCCCAGCCGTTCGAGATGGGTGGTTTTCATCTGGCAGTCGATCATCTCGAACTTCCAAGCGGAAAGCTGTCGACAGAGAGCGGCCAGCGCTACCTTGGAGCTGTTACTCACGCGGCTGAACATGGATTCCCCAAAAAACACCGTTCCCAGGGATATCCCATAAAGGCCGCCGACCAGCTCACCAGCCTGCCAGCACTCCATCGAGTGGGCAAAGCCGGAATCGTGCAAGTGACAGTAAGCCGCGATCATCTCGAGGTTGATCCAAGTCCCTGGCCCCCCTTTCTCCCGGGGAGCGGCGCAGGCCTCCATCACTTCCCGGAATGTTCGGTCCATGGTTACGGTGAAGGTTCCCTTACGGATTTCCCGGGCCAGCCGACGGGAGAGATGGAATTTCTTTGGCTCGAGGATCAGCCGCGGGGAGGGAGCCCACCAGAGAATAGGGTCACCGGGGGAATACCAGGGGAAAATGCCTCGGCGATAGGCCAAGAGCAGGCGTTCTTCGGAGAGGTCCCCGCCTACGGCGAGAAGGCCGTCCTCTCGGGCGAGCTGAGGAGGCGGAAAGATGATTTCCGCTGAGAGCCGAAAAACAGGCATGAAGGAAATTTCGATTAAATCGTTTTGATGTTCAAGCGTTTCAGAGTTCCATGGCTTTAGCCCCGAACCTCATTCCGTTTTAGGAGATCTGGAGAGGATTTGCCAGTGCGGTCTCTTGGAAGAAGAGAAAACCTCTCTCCCGGCTGAAGGGTCACCTGGGGAAACTTGTCCCCCGAGAGGCTTTATATAAGAGAAGCTCATCAATAGATAATAGAGATTATAAGACGATAGAGAATATACTGTTTGCCAAATCATTGCAGAGCAAAGAATTATAGGCAATCTGGTTGAAGGGGTTTTCTTTTCATCGGTCTTTAATCCGGGAAAGTTGAAAACCTCCAAGGCACCGG
>JARRJE010000561.1:0-1130 GCA_037379765.1 Deltaproteobacteria bacterium | reverse complement strand
GCGAATGCGTGAAAAATGCGCTTGGCTTTTATAAAAACCTTAAATACTGATTATTAACGATCTAAAATCCCGAATTTAATGGTTGACGAGATCTTATCTTCTTGATATACATGCCATATTCATGGCGTCCATTTTGTCCGGAAGCAGGGGAGAAACGGCAGAACCACAAGCTGTGTTCAGGGTTTTCCCCGGATTGTCGGCAGACCTTTTTGTGGACGCATCCATCTTTTTTATTCAAGAAAAAGGAGGAAGAGGCATGAAAAAATTAATCTCGGCTTTGTTCCTGGTGTTTCTGTGGGTCGCGGTGGCTGTGGCGGCCGTCAACATCAACACCGCCTCGAAGCAGGATTTGGAAACGTTGCCGGGGATCGGACCGGCCAAGGCTGAAGCCATCATCAAATATCGCGAAGAGAATGGACCCTTTCATCAGGTGGACGATCTGACCCAAGTGAATGGGGTCGGACAAAAGACCATTGACAGCATCAGAGACTCGATCGAGGTAGGAAAGTAGCACTCCCGACGTTTCTTTTTGCCGCAGCCCCGATTAGCGCGGGCTGCGGCTTCTTTTATTCCGCTCTCTGTATTCTCCCTCCGTTCCAATGAAGTTCCTCCGATTTCATCATCGCTCTTGCATTGACTTCCGCTTTATGGCAATTCCTTATTATTTGGGGCTGAAATTCCGTCCCCCAGATCGATCAAATCTTCGCCGTAAGCGGATAGAATGGAAAAGCTGATTAAAGAGCTCAAGACCCTCTTTACCTTCAAGGAGACCACCCGTCCAGGTGATATCGTTCTGATTGCCGCCGAAAAGCCGCCCATGCTGATGTATGCATTGGTGACCGGTATCAGCCGCGATGCAAGCAAGCGGGAGGAGTGGTGGCATGTCGAGCTGCAGTTGTTGACCTTTCCGCCGCAGAAGAGCGTTTGGACTCTTCGGGAGCCTCAATTCACCGGCCAGGAGGCTTTCACCATGGGCGGTGAAGGGCGATTCGTCAAGGCAATTGATTTCCCGAAGCCCGGGAAGGAACCCCCAGCAACTCCGACAACGGAGGGCAAGAAGAAGGGGGCGTTGCGGGTGCTCAAATAGGCAATGATCGAAAAGAAAGTAAAAATTCCCAATAAATTAGGGT
>JARRJE010000560.1:0-2087 GCA_037379765.1 Deltaproteobacteria bacterium | reverse complement strand
AACTATAGCGAGAAACTGTTTGAGGAGCAAGAGGCAATTCGCCTGGAGAATACCATTGATTCGTTTTTCAGCGACTTCCAGGTGGGGCGCCTGCTCAATGGCGCCGGCATCCGTAAGATGCGCGGGGCCTCGCCGCTGAAAATTTTTGCTGCGATATTTCGCTTGCCCTTCGAGGGGAAGAACTTCTACCGCGGCATTGTGGAACGACATGACCTGGGGTTCGGCAAGGATGCAGCCTATGCCCTGCTGCGCAACCCCCGGCACAACTGGCGCCGGCTCATGCTGGGGCTGGCGGTGAAAATCGCCACCGTCTTTTCCCTGCTCGCCAATGAAGGACGGGAAAAGGCCCTGATCTTTGACAGCAGCACCTATGATCGTTCCCGGTCGAAGAAGGTTGAACTGCTTGCCTGGGTTTTCGATCATACCATTGGAAAATCGCTGCGGGGGTTCAGCATGCTTACCTTGGGCTGGTCGGACGGCTTCAGCTTTATTCCCTTGGACTTTGTCCTTGGCTCTTCGGCTAACAAGAAGTCGAGGCTCCAGGAGGCGGAGAAGCCGATCGATAAGCGGACCTGTGGCCACAAGCGACGCCTGGAGGCAGTCTACAAAACGACCGATTTGCTGGAAACAATGCTCAAACGGGTATTGGCTGCCGGCATCGATGCCGACTATGTCCTGATGGACAGTTGGTTCTCTTTTCCGGCGGTCATTGCAACACTGTCCCGCCACTGCCCCGTGATCTGCATGCTGAAGAACATGCACCGGGTCTTCTACTGCTATGAGGGGCAATGGTATACGCTGGGCAGGCTGTACGGACGGCTGAAGAAACGTCCGGGACGGGCTCGAATTCTGGCCAGTGTCATCGTGGAGACCAGGCAGGGGCAGCGGGTCAGGATCGTGTTTGTGCGCCATCGACACAAGCGAGACTGGCTGCCCGTCCTGTCCTGCGGGATTATGACGGCTTGGTCGGTCATGCGACAGTGGTGATGATCCGCTATATGTTCCTTTCCTTCCGGCAGCGGCTGTATTCTGACCAGCGGACCGCTGGCAGCCTCTTCCATGCCTGTTGCGAGGAAGTGAGGGACCTGACCCTGCTGGAGGCCATGCAGCGGTTGATGTCCCTGGTGGTCGCCAATATCCGGTCCACGGGAGAGTTTGCCGAAGACGCCATCAGTAAAATGATCGATGCAATGATGGGTGCTGCAGCAGAGTTTATGGAAACAATCAGCAGGACGCATGATAATAAGTACGGAATAGCAATAAGTTAGTTCAAGTCAGAAAGTTGAGTTATAATTGATAGCTAGGGCAAACAATCTTGCCCAGGAATTCCCAAATCTTTTTCAATGGGGGCTGCCGGAAGGAACACGCTTCCGCATCTGGCCGCGAGCAGGGCAACCCAGCAGCATTCAGCATTCCGAGGCGGAGCCGGACCGCTCTCATCGGGAAGAGTTGCAACACCGGTGAAGCGTCTCAGGCCGGTGCAATCCATAGGGTTGCGTGGCCCTGTTGAGCTGGACCCGGCCAGGGCCTGGATCAACTTCTCATCACCAAAGCATTGCCTTTCTGATTCGTAGTTCTCTAGATTGTCTCTATTTCAGCGACGTTACATCTCGGTAATCCGCTTGGGTCCACAAGGACAACCACCCGTCTTGTACCTTTTTTGAAAATCTACTTCCGTTTCCATGCGCGATTTTCCTATAATCGTGATGGAGGAGCTAAAACTCATGAACATCACCATGATCGGCACAGGCTATGTCGGCCTGGTCAGCGGGGCCTGCCTCTCCGAGCTGGGGCATGACGTCACCTGCATGGACAAGGACCGGACCAAGATCGAGATGCTCGAGGAGGGGAAGATCCCCATCTACGAGCCGGGTCTCGATGCCATGGTGGAAGAAAACGTCCAGGGGGGACGCCTGCGGTTTACCACCGATCTCGCAGAAGCCATGAAGCAGGCCCGGGCGGTCTTCATCGCGGTGGGCACCCCCAGCCAGCGCCGGGGCAACGGCTATGCCGACCTCTCTTATATCTACCAGGCGGCCCGGGACATCGCCGGCTGCATCAAGGACTATACGGTGGTGATCGACAAG
>JARRJE010000559.1:0-1158 GCA_037379765.1 Deltaproteobacteria bacterium | reverse complement strand
CGCCGGCATTGCCGCCGGCAAGAGGTGGTCCGGCTGCCGGTCCATGACGCTTCGCACTTCGAGCAGACTGAGAACCTTGAGGGCCCGGTCCACCCCCAGAAAATCGGCCACGAACTCGTTTTTGGGTTTAGTGAGGATCGTCTGGGGATCGGCGTACTGCACCAGCCTACCCCCGCTGAACAGGGCGATCATGTCGCCGAGCTTGATCGCTTCCTGGATGTCGTGAGAGACGAAGACCACCGTCTTTTTGAGCCGGGCCTGGAGATTGAGAAACTCGTCTTGGATTTCCGTCCGGTTGATGGGGTCGATGGCGGCAAACGGCTCATCCATGAGCAGAATTTCCGGATCGGCCGCCAGGCCGCGCGCCACCCCAATCCGCTGCTGCTGGCCGCCGGAAAGCTCTGCCGGGTAACGGTCGCGAAAGGCGTCGGCATCGAGTCTGACCATGGCAAAGAGCTCGTCGAGGCGCCGCTCGATCCGCTCCCTGTCCCAGCCGAGCAGCTTCGGCACGGCGGCGATGTTCTCGGCAATGGTCTTGTTGGGAAAGAGCCCGATCTCCTGGATCACGTAGCCCATGGATTGCCGGAGCTTGACCGGGTCCATCTCGCCGATGTCCCTGCCGTCGATGGTGATCTGCCCGGAAGTAAGGGATTCCAGCCGGTTGGTCAGCCGGAGGGTGGTGGTCTTGCCGCAGCCGGAAGGGCCCAGCAAAACAACCACCTTGCCCTTGTCGATGGAGAAAGTGACGTCCTGCAGGGCGGTCACTGCGTTCCTGCCGGAACCGTAAACTTTGCTGACGGATTGGTAATCGATCATTGGCGCCTGCCGGGATGAAACCAAGCCGCTACCACCGGCATGATTCAAAATAGGCTAAGTTGGAACAACCAAACTCATCCCGTCGTCACGGATTCAAGGAGAAAAGACAAGGGAAAGAGTACCATATCTCGGCAGAGAGAAAAGGGCCTCAGAGTGATTTTTCCGGTCCAAGGCTCCTTGAGGAGGCTCAGCTTGAAGAACTAATTCCTGAAACGATAACAACTTTCTGGTGATCCTGGCACATGTCCGACAGGTGTGGGCAGTTGCTTTGAGCACCGTTTCTGGAAAGGCAAAAGTACCAGAAAAACAACTGAAAGAGTGCGAGTTTAGGTTCAACCACAG
>JARRJE010000558.1:0-1770 GCA_037379765.1 Deltaproteobacteria bacterium | reverse complement strand
CGACCGAGCCGCGCCTTCACCTCTTCCACATTGGAGACGACCTTCTCGTAGACATGATCCCGGGGCACCAGGGCAAGCACCGGCATTTCCCGATCAATCAGAGCGCTGGGCCCATGCTTCAATTCGCCCGCCGCATAGCCTTCGGCATGGATATATGAGATTTCCTTGAGTTTCAAAGCCCCTTCAAGGGCAATCGGATAGAGACTGCCGCGCCCGAGATAGAGAAAATCCCGGCTGGGACCATATTCTTCGGCCAGGGGTTCAATTTCCGCTTGAATCCGGGGCAGCTCGTTTTCGAGCAATGCCGGCAGTTCCACCAGCCCTTCGCCAAGGGCTCGGCACACTTCCGGCGCCACCGTTTTCTTCAACTGGCTCAGGTAAAGGGTAAGCAGCAGCAAGGCTGCCAGCTGACTGGTGAACGCCTTTGTGGAAGCGACCCCGATCTCCGGCCCGGCATGCGTGTAAATCGTGCCGTTGGCCTCCCGAGTCATGGTGCTGCCCACAACGTTGCAGATCGAAATCACCTGGGCGCCCATCTTTTTAGCCAACCGCAGGCTGGCAAGGGTGTCAGCAGTCTCGCCCGACTGGGAGATTAGGATCACCAGAACGCTCTTGTCGAGCAAGAGCCTGCGGTAGCGAAATTCGGAAGCAATATCCACCTCCACGGGAATGGAGGCCCACTTCTCCAGCCAGTACTTGCCCACCAGGGCGGCATGCCAGGAGGTGCCGCAGGCCACCAAAGCGATGCGCCGGATGGACTCTGCTTCCTGCTGCCCGAAATCGAGCTCGCCGAAGCGGACCAAGCCGGTCTCGGGATCGAGTCGCCCCCGGACGGTATTGAGAATCGCCTGGGGCTGCTCGAAGATTTCCTTGAGCATGAAATGTTTGTAACCGGCCTTCTCGGCCATGCCGGCATTCCAGTCGATGGTGTGGGTCTCCTTCTTGACCTGGCGGCCACTGTACAGCCGCGTTACTTGCCATTCCCCCGCGCGCAGGACGGCAAGTTCCTCGTCTTCCAGAAAAACCATCTTGCGGGTGAATGGCAGGAGCGCCGGAATGTCGGAAGCGAGTAGGCAGCCGGCACCGTCCTCCTGAATGCCCAGTACGAGCGGAACTCCGAGGGCAAACGAACCCTCTACTTTCTTCAGGGCCTTGTTCACCGCCAGCACCAGATCGCCGTCCAGGACTTCTTCGATCAGATGGGCGAGCACCTCCGTATCGGTTTCGGAAGAAAAGCAATGCCCTTTCTCCCGGAGCTCCTCTCGCAGGGAATGGTAATTCTCAATAATGCCGTTATGCACTACCACCAGCCCCCCTGTGCAGTCGCAATGCGGATGGGCATTCGTTTCGGTGGGAGCCCCATGGGTGGCCCAGCGCGTATGGCCGAGGCCGATGTGGCTCAAGGCATCGAGGTGGCCTTCGAGCTTTTCTTCCAACCGGGCGAGCTTGCCCTCACTGCGATGCTTGCAGAGCTTTCCTTCCTGGAGATAAACGATCCCGGACGAATCATATCCTCGATACTCGAGTTTCTTCAACCCTTCCAGGATAATCGGAACGACCCGTTTGCCGCCCACGTAACCCACGATTCCGCACATCGTCTTCTCCCCATCTGTCCTTCCGGGAACCGAACCCGAAGGATTATCTAGAGCCCCGCTGGAACAGGACCGTTTTGACTGTCATGAAGATAATGCCAAGATCCATTCTCAGGGACATATTCTTGATATAATAAAGATCGTATTCCAGTTTCCGAAGGGCATCCTCCTCCGAGGC
>JARRJE010000557.1:0-1696 GCA_037379765.1 Deltaproteobacteria bacterium | reverse complement strand
GATGCGCGAAAGAGGCCTGTCCGCTATACATCATGTATGCGGACAGGCCGATGAACAACCTGCCGCCTTGCAACACCAAAATGCGACCAAGTCCCTCTGCAGGATAACAAGCACCAGCGGTGGACCGTCGGCAGCAGTGCCGACACAAAGCAGATGCGGTGCCATGTGACCGCTTACAGGCCGGTGGCCGCCATTTGCTTACGCACCGCGCCCTCGGAAGCGGCCAGCGACTCCCGCTCTTCATCAGTCAATCGGAACTCGACCACCCGCTCAACTCCTCCGCTACCCAGCACCACAGGCACCCCGAGGAAGCAGCCGCTGATACCGAATTCGCCCTCGAGATAGGCGGCGCAGGGCAAAACCCGCTTGCTGTCGGTGAGGATGGCTTAGGCCATCTCCACGGCGGCAAGCCACGGGGTATAGAAAGCACTTCCCGTTTTGAGATGATTCACGATTTCTGCACCGCCGTGCTGGGTGCGGTGAACGATCGCCTGCAGATCGTCGGCCGTAAGCAGCTCAGTCACTGGCACTCCGGACACGTTGGCAAGGCGAATGAGCGGCAGCATGTTGTCGCCATGAATTCCCATTACCAGGGCGTTGACATCCCGGGGGGCAACCCCGAGGGCCTCTGCGAGAAAAGTGCGGTAGCGGGCGGAATCGAGCACCCCGGCCATGCCAAGCACCCGGTTCTTGGGGAATCCTGCCACCTTGAAGGCGGTATAGACCATGGCGTCAATGGGATTGGTGACCACGATCAGCACGCAGTCGGGGGCATGTGCGGCCACCTCTTTGGCGCAGGAGCTGATGATGGCCACGTTTTTGGCCAAGAGATCGTCCCGGCTCATACCGGGTTTCCGCGCCAGACCGGCGGTGATGATCACCACATCGGAGCCAGCGACATCCCGGAAATCATTGCTGCCGGTCACTCGACAGGAGAAGCCGTCGATGGGCCCGGCCTGCAGCAGGTCGAGGGCCTTGCCCTGGGGCACCCCCTCCACCACGTCCACCAGGACAACGTCCCCGAGACCGCGGCTCACCGCCCAATGGGCAGCGGTGGCGCCTACGTTTCCGGCGCCGATGATGCTGATCTTCTTTCTCATGACCCTCTCCTCCTATTGGTCCACTGCTCCCGTTGCCGGGTGCGCAAAGGCAACGGCCGCAGCTTCGTGCAGTGATTTTACGTTACCCTGGCTCCGTGAGCGTCCGAGAAGGGTGCAGATGCAAGGCGGCAACGATATTGATTATACTTTGGTATATTAACGAGTTGCCAACACAGCAGCTGCGCCCTTATCGGGCGCCCGCAAAGGCGACGGGGTGAATCGAATCTCCACGGTTGAAAATGGTTATTATGCCCACCAACAATCAGTTAGCAGGGAATCCGGCTAGAGCCGTCACGGATTCAGGATCACCTGTTTCAGAATCTCTTCCACCCGCTTTAGATCCCTCGGGGTATCCACCTCAATGGAATCATGTTCGGTGAGCACGACCTTGATGGCGTAACCGAACTCCAGCGCCCGCAGCTGCTCCAATTTTTCGAACCGCTCCCATTCGCCTTCGGGCAGCCCCACGAAAGTGAGCAGGAAACCCTTGCGATCAGCGTAGAAACCGAGATGCTTGTAATAGGTCGGCGCCACCGGCTCGTCGGGATTGCGCTGAAAAGGGATGGGAGACCGCGAAAAATAAAGCGCCCGGCCGT
>JARRJE010000556.1:0-1247 GCA_037379765.1 Deltaproteobacteria bacterium | reverse complement strand
CCGGGTGCTTTGTCGTGGGACTGATGCGCGATCCGGTGCAGACGCGGGCGGCCCGGGTGATGAACTTGATCTCGTCGCCCGCCCAGAGGATCAGCTCCTCGGCCAGGCGGCTCAGGTGAATCTGGATCAGAGCGGCGGCGGACAGGAATTCGACAATGAAGTCCCGGTCGCCTACCGTATCCATGCTGTTGGCGGTAACCGTCGGAAACCCGAGCTCGGCGGCCACGAATTCCCGGTCGATGGGCAGGCCGGTACCAGCAAGGGCTGCCGCCCCCAAGGGCATGATGTTGATTCTTTTCAGGCCATCGGCCAGCCGTTCCCGATCGCGGCGGAACATCTCGTAATAGGCAAGAAGATGATGGGAAAGGAGTACCGGCTGGGCCCGCTGGAGATGTGTATATCCCGGCATGACCATGCCCAGATGGCGGCGGGCCAGGACTACCAGCGCCTTCTGCAGGTCAATGAGAAGCGCCTGCAGTCGTCCGCTTTCTTCCCGCAGGTAGAGGCGGATGTCCAAGGCAACCTGATCGTTGCGACTGCGGGCGGTGTGAAGCTTCTCGCCGGCTGCCCCGATTTTTTCGACCAGGGTCTTTTCGATGTTCATGTGGATATCTTCCAGCTCCGGGCGGAAGACGAACTCTCCCCGCTCGATCTCACCTTCGATCTCCGTCAAGCCGCGGAGGATCTCCTCGCACTCAGCAGCCGTGATGAGGCCTTGGCGGGCCAGCATCCGGGCATGGGCGCGGCTGCCGGCAATATCGTGCGTAGCGAGTCGGGCGTCGAAGTGGATGGAGGCGGTGAAGGCCTCCACCGAGGCGGCGGTTTTCTCGGCGAAACGGCCGCCCCAGGGCTTGGCCGCATTTGTTTTGGGCTGATCGCTCATGGGGCGTTTTTTCCGACGAGAGCCTGGATGGTGAGCCGCAGGGCATTAAGACGGATAAAGCCGCCGGCATCCGACTGGGTGTAGACTTCGTCCTCCTCAAAGGTCGCGAAGCTTTCCTGATAAAGCGACTGCTCCGATTTGCGGCCCACCGGAATGCAGTTGCCCTTGTAAAGTTTGAGGCGGACGATACCGTTCACCGTCTCCTGGGAGGCGTCCAAGGTCTCCTGCAGCAGCCGGCGCTCCGGGGAGAACCAGAAGCCGTTGTAAATGAGCTCCGAGTAGCGAGGCACCAAACTGTCCCGGATCTTCATCACCTCCCGGTCGAGGGTGATGGTCTCCAGATCGCGGTGGGCGACGCGAAGGA
>JARRJE010000555.1:0-1253 GCA_037379765.1 Deltaproteobacteria bacterium | reverse complement strand
GGATTTCGCCGCTCACCTCGAGCCGATCGAAGCCGGTAAACCGGGCCGGGCCGTGATAGGTGTCGATCCCTGCTGCAGTGAAATCCTGCTCCCTGCTTTTCGATACCCCTTGGGTGAAGGTGCGCTTGTAACGGATCAGCGCCGGCCAGTCGATGAAGACCCCGCCCGCCAGGCCATTGCCCGCCAGGCCCCGGCTGCGATCCACCACCTCGGCGGCGCCGGTGAGGATTTTTTTGGGATCGCATCCGCGCAGGGCACAGGTGCCGCCGTAAGGTCTTTCGTCGACGATTGCCACCCGCCAGCCGGCCCGGCGGCAGCGATGGGCCGAGAGATAGCCACCGGTACCGGTCCCGATGACGATCAGGTCATAGTCTCCTTTCACGTGTCTTCATTCCTCTTTTCGATCGGATGAGTCAAGGCCTCATCGAAACACTCAACCTGCGGCGAGGCGCGGGGAGTCTATTCAAGATCATGCCGGTGCCGGCCTTCCCGGCTGTCGTAGCCCCTGGTCGTCTTGAACGGTTCGTACTTGCCCGAACGGGCGATCTTTTCCGTACGGGCGAGCAGCCGGTCCTGCTCTTTTCGGGAAAGAGGCCTGAAGCCGGCGGCCAGCCGGACGTTGGCACGGAGATCCCGGCTTGACGGCATGCCCGAGACCAGGGTGGCCACGGGCTGGCTCCAGACATAAGCCAAGGCCTCGGCCGGGGTAACCGCTCCGGTTCTGAGCAGGTGGCCGCTGGCAATCGACTTCATGGCGATGGCCCCGATGTCCCGTTGACCCAGCAGGGGGAGAATCTGCCGCTGGAAGCTTCTGAAATGGGCGTCCAGCACATTGACCGGCATTTGGACCGCATCCCACGGGTAGTTGTGGGCCAGCATCCGAACAAAAACCGCCGGATCCTTGTGGCCGGTAAAGCCGATAAACCTGACTTTGCCCTGCCGCCTGGCCAGCTCCGCGGCCTCGATGCCGCCGTTCGGCCCGAAAATGCGGTCCGGATCATCGTCGTAGATCACCTCGTGGAACTGCCAGAGGTCGATGACATTGGTGCGGAGCCGGCGCAGGCTGTCCTCGAGGTGGCGCATGGCCGTCTTTTGATCCCGGCCGTGGTGCTTGGTCATCAGGAAGACCTTCTGCCGACGACCGCCGGTCAGAGCCCTGCCCATCAGCTCCTCGGAGCGCCCCCGGTGGTATTCCCAGGCGTTGTCCATGAAAGTGACGCCCTGGTCCACCGCCTCCCGGATCAGGTTGATGG
>JARRJE010000554.1:0-1272 GCA_037379765.1 Deltaproteobacteria bacterium | reverse complement strand
ATGGATATCGAGACCGAGTTCCTTAACAAAAGTGGGGAAAAAATTATCTTGGAAGGCAACACCCACCCCAGGATGAAGGAGGGTCAGGTCGTCTCGGTTCAATGCATCTTTCGTGACATTACCGGGCGCAAACGAGCCGAAGAAGAGTTGCAGAAAATCCAAAAACTGGAGTCCATCGGCATCTTGGCCGGCGGCATCGCTCATGACTTCAATAACATACTGACCATCTTGTTGGGGAATATTGAACTCGCCAGGATGTCCCTGCCGCCGGAAGATAAGGCTTCCAAGCGTCTCATCGTGGCTGAAGAAGCCGTTGTCAGGGCCAAGGGGATTACACACCAGCTCCTGACCTTTGCCAGGGGCGGGGCCCCCATCAAAAAGACAATATCAGTGGAGAGCCTCATCCGGAAATCGGTGGAATTCGCCCTGCGAGGGAGCAATCTATCGAGTGATTTCTCTTTTCCGAATGGTCTCTGGCTCGTTGAGGTCGATGAAGACCAGATGCTGCAGGTAATCAACAATCTGGCCATCAATGCCTCCCATGCTATGCCCGAGGGAGGAGCCTTCGTCGTCAGTGCCCAGAATGAATATATCAACCGAAATCACGTCTCGGACCTGGAGGAAGGGAAATACGTGCGGATCGATTTTACCGATCAGGGAGTCGGGATCCCTGAGGAACACCTCGGGCTGATTTTTGATCCATACTTCACTACAAAGGAGAGCGGGAGCGGACTGGGACTGGCCATCTCCCACTCGATCATCAAACGGCATGGCGGCACCATAACTGTCCATTCCGTCCTTGGGGAAGGATCTTCTTTCATGCTTTTTCTTCCGGCTTCGGAGAAAAAGGAGATCGGCCCCGAGGGGCCGGAGCACCAAAAGCCGTTTTCAGGCCGCGGCAAGATTCTGGTCATGGATGATGAGGAGACTGTTAATGACATAGCAACCGATATGCTTCGGCATCTGGGCTGCCGGGTAGAAACGGTCAAGAATGGGGCCGAGGCAATTAAGGCTTACAAAGAGGCATTGATAACTCGAGATCCTTTTGATGTGGTTATTGCCGATCTTACCATCCCGGGTGGAGAAGGCAGTAAGGAGATCGTTCGCCACCTCCTTGAATTGGATCCTCAAGCTCAGGTGATTGTTTCAAGCGGTTATGCCAATGATCCGATCATGTCTGATTTTGCCGAGTACGGTTTCAAGGGGGTGATCCCGAAACCATATAAGTTGATTGAACTGAATAAAACGTTGCAGGAGTTACTCGGCGCTAAA
>JARRJE010000553.1:0-1272 GCA_037379765.1 Deltaproteobacteria bacterium | reverse complement strand
GCACTTCCAGGGTTCGAAAGATACGAGTGGTCTCCAGATCCCGGACGAAACCGCGCAGCAATGGGATCCGGATCGCCAGTCGATCACGCAGCTCTATACCCTTCGGAGAACGCAGATAGGAGATGAGAGCAGCAGGCGGCCCTATCAACAACAGAAAAGTAATGATCAGATGGTTAGTGATCGCCTTGGAAACATTCATCAGCAACTGAACGTTTAGGGGCAGCTCTCGCCCCATTCCCGCGAACAGCACCTCGAACCGGGGCAGAATGGTGGTGATCAGGATGAGAATGGCGCCGAACCCCACCACCAGCAGGATCAGAGGATAGATGGAGGAGGAGATGATAAACTGCCGCAATTCCTGAAAGGTGGACTGATATTCGACAATCCGCATCAACATGGCCGGCAATATGCCGCCCTCTTCCCCTGCTTTAGCCATGTTGATGTACATGGGAGAGAAATGTTTCGGAAAATCGGCAAGCGCTTGGGAAAACGATTTGCCTTCCTTGAGCTTGCGTTCAACCTGGACCGTGAAATCTTTGAAGGATGCCTTGTGACTATGCTCTTTCAAGACTCGCAGGGAGGCGTCCAAGGAAAGGCCAGTGTTGAGAAGCAAGGCGACCTGCTTGGTGAAGAAGTCGATGTCCTTCTTGGTAATCTTGTTTTGACGGAACCGCTCCAGAAAGAATGAGAATTGGGGACGGCCCGCCTCCCGGTGTTGCCGAATCTCGAGAGGACGAAGCCCCTGGATCATGAGTTTTTTGGCGACCGCCGCCTTATCCTCCTCTTCCAGGAGACCCTCCCGTAGCTCGTTTTCCGCCCCAAGAGCGCTGTATTTATAAAGAGCCATTCTCGATCGATCCATTTTCACTCCGGCTCACCCGGATCACCTCTGAATAGGTGGTAATGCCTTCCCGGACCTTTTCAAGGCCATCGGCATACATGTCCTGAAAACCTTTTTTCTCGGCAATCTTTCGCAGCCCGTCCAGGTCCATTCCTTGGGAGATGCCTCGACTCACATCTTCGTCGATCATCAGGATCTCATAAAGACCGATCCGTCCTGAATAACCGGTGTGGGCGCATTGCGGGCAACCCTTACCGGCATAAAGCGGAAAATCGCCGGCTGCCGGCTGATAGCCGAGGAATTCGGAAATCGGCCCACGCTCTTCCTTGCAATGGAGACAAATGCGCCGCACCAACCGTTGAGCGAGAACACCTCGGAGCGAAGAAGCAATCAGGAACCGCTCTACACCGATGTCGGCCATGCGGATGACT
>JARRJE010000552.1:0-1289 GCA_037379765.1 Deltaproteobacteria bacterium | reverse complement strand
CCCGCGCCCTGACCCATCTGCAGCGAGTGGGGCACTTCGAGTTCGGCCTGGACCGTCGCCCCATCAATGCCGGCAATTCCGATGAGGTGGCGCACATCATCGATCTCTGGCAGCACGGCGCGGAGGTCGAAGGTTGGGCCCGCTATTGGGCGTATCTTCACGACCATCTGGCCGAGCGGTTGTCCACCGACCCTCAGCTCAGATCCGCAGTTATGCTGGTAGGCTACGAAGATTTCTGCAGGACTCCTCTTGAAGGCGTGGTCGGTCTGTTTGCGCACTGCGGGCTGAAAGCCGGGGAGACCCTGCTGAACGAGACGGCGGCCATGGTCCGCCCACCCGCTTTGCAGCGGCCGCCGCTCTTTTCTGATGAGGACCTGGTGACCATCGAACGCTGCACAGCAGAAAGTGCCCGCCGCTTGGGATTCGGAGCCTATTCCGCAGCGTCATGAGGTAGTCTTTATTCGCTTCCTCTCCGATCGCCGACTGGTGACCACCGGGGGGGCGGAAGTTTTCCTGTATCGAATTCTCTTTTGAAATCTTTCCACAAAATAAAGCAGGTCGTCGCACCGTTTTCATGGATCCGTTTTTGGGTTGGTTTTGCGGAAAATGCTGGCGGGGTAAGGATTTTGGGTTGACAGGCTATTTGACGGCTTATTATAGAATTCATCTGGCTGGAAGCTGACAGAAATGAGGGGCGGCCACAAGGTCGCCCCGTTTTTTGGCACGATCCTGCAAAGCGATTGCTTATCACCTCGGCTGACCTGCCGCCACGAAGTTGCCGCAAAAGGCCTCTTTCCGGGGGAAATCGTCAACCCCGCAAATAAACGATCCGCCGACGGCCACGCTGTGCAAGTCGTTATTTTCTCGTTCCCGCCCGCCGATGGTTCAGAGGCTTTTGCGAGATTGTCAAAATTCAATGACTGCCGGACCCATCATTCGCCAAGATCTGGTCCTTGGTCCTGGCTCCGGGCCTTCTCTCGGCATCTGTCAAGGGACAGCCATGTGATTGCCAATATCTATTGGAAAACCATGGCCGAGAATCGTCCGTAAGGAAAACGATGCAATATCCGTCTGCATCATTTCTAGGGAAAAAGCGAAGTTCGATGAAGGAATTTCGCTGATTTATTCAATTTTTCATTCAGGAGAAGTCATGGCCGAGAAGAAGATATACCTCCCGGAAGCGGAGATGCCGAAACAGTGGTACAACGTTCTGCCGGATATCCCCGGCGGGCTTCAGCCTCCACTTGATCCGGAAACCAAACAACCCATGGGGCCGGAGAAGCTCTCCG
>JARRJE010000551.1:0-1655 GCA_037379765.1 Deltaproteobacteria bacterium | reverse complement strand
CTCAGGCGGCGGAGAGGTTACGGCGGATGAGATAAGGCTCGTGAGCTTGGCTGACGTCATGAAAATAGGCGCGAGTCTCAACGAACTCGTGGATCTGCCGTTGGGTTGGTATGCCGAACGTCCGACGCCCGAGGCACCATGGGTGCGGGAACCAAGTTTTTCCACGGAGTGGGACGAATTTGTCAGCGAGGCACAGGAGTATAAGAAAGACCGCCAGGAGCGCCTCATTAGCGAATTTTCGCTACTGGAGTGGGATCGCTTCGAATACGACCAGGAAACCGCCGAGCTCGTTTTCTTGAACGCCGGTACACCCAAGGTTGGCATGTTGATTCAGATCGTCGGATCGTGGTCGGCGCAGGCCAATACCTGGCTCTGGTCCTGGGGCAACGACAGTATCCCACCGAGCGCTGCCGAGCACGTTCACTTGCTCAAACAATTTGGAGAACAGTACGACTTCGAACGTCTGAAGACCCCGCTTTGGCCGGCGAAGGAAGCTGATGGTTGGGAGATGGCCTGTGTTGCCTGTCTGCTTCTGCAAGGTGAAGGCGTCTACCGAGCGCCCGACGACGATGGAGCGCTTTTCATGGTTGTGAGATACCCGGAGTTTATCGACGAATAAGCGAGTACTAGTATCAGAACAAGGGGTCAAGTCTGTGTTTAGCTTCAATTATCATCATTCGTAAAGGGAATAGAACTCAAAAGCAATTGATTGATGAACTACAAGGAGCCTCGGAAAGTGAAGAACATCATGGTGGAGGTAATCCAGCGGCTTAATTCCTCTCAGGGGAAATTCTGCCAGGTGCGGCATAAGAAAGGATGGCTGGATTACCTGGAAACGAGAGAGATGGCCTTTTCAGCCGGGGAGTTGCACAAAATCCTCAGATCCGTCATCGATACGGAGAACAACAGGCCTAGGGGCTAAGCTGCTCAGCCTGCGTCGAAAAAACGGCTTCACTCTCAAATCCGATATGTGTCCGGGCCGACCGGAAGAAGCCCTGGAGCGGTATATCGTTGGCAGCAACGGCGGGAATTTTTACAACCAGATCCCGATCGGCGGGCGAAAGGAGTCCATCGACATCGGCATTGCCGGGAAAGATGCATTCACATTTATAGAATTGAAACCGTGGAGGAGCGCCAATTCCCCCTTGTACGCCCTTGTGCGGCCCTTCCTCCGTCTTGAAAAATCTCCTGCGTCCATTCGCCGAAGAGTTCGGCACAAACATCGCCTTTTACTCCTTCCACCTGTCAGAGCATGATTTCCTCCAAAAATGCAAGGCATTGTACCGCCGGCAGGCCTTGGAGGGGCAGGCAAAGGCTTATGTTTCGGAAAGCGACAGGATCGCCTCCTTGGATCGCGCCAACTGGCAACTTGTAGCCTCTTCCTTGCAGTGAAGGCAGAAAGGTAGAACCAAAAATGGCATCGCGCGACAGCAGACTCTCGACCACCAATAAGTCAAGCCCGACCCTAGACACACTCGATCTTCTTCCTGCTTCTAGTCAAGTGCCGGGTTGTGGCCTCCCACGCCGCCGCTATCGCCGGCCGGCCTGCCAAGCGGCTCCGGGTCGGTGACTTCTTGATCCTCGGTCGCCCCTAATCCCATTCGCGACAGAATTTCTCCACTCACCCTCCACCAACGCATCACTCAACCGCCGCT
>JARRJE010000550.1:0-2280 GCA_037379765.1 Deltaproteobacteria bacterium | reverse complement strand
GTCTTCGGCCTGGTAGATGATTATTTCGCCGTGCTCCGTGCTCATTGCATTCACGCCGCCGTCTCACGTTGAAAATTCTTCTTGATGTCCTCGGAACGGAGCCAATCCCGCCTGCCGATCTCCCATCCGGCATTCTGCTCGTTGGTCATCTCTTTTCCTGAGTTCCAAGGGATCATACCTGCCGGTGGCAGAGGCCGCAAGGATTGAACAGAGGAATGTACTGGAAAATTAGGTAGAAGGAGGGTTGGCGGGCGCCTTTCACCAGCGCGGTAATCCGGTCGGCAAGCGCTGCCAGGGGAACAGATTCATCAGACAGACCGGCAAACATCCTCGGCATCCCATAACGCAGACAAGGGCAGGTGGCAAGCTCCCCTCACTCATCGCAATAGGCCTCCCAGGCAAGATCCCCGTCGTCCCTGGTGGCGGCCAGCAGTTCCTCCGGGTCGAGGAAAATGGCCACCCTGCCGTTGACCACTCCGGTGCCTGCCATGCAGGCCCCTGAACAGTTCTCCCGGTCAGAGGGGCCGTCGGCGCTCTCCGTGTCGAGGATCTCCGAGGCCAGCAGGCCTGCCTCGCCGCCTTTGGGGACGATCAGGAAGCCTTCCTTCCGGTCCTCGGGGAGGGGCCGGACGGGCAGATATTGATCGAGCCGGATCAGAGGCAGCGCGGCGCCCCGGTAGTCCAGGAACTCGCGGTCGCCGACTTGTTGGATTTCAGAGAGCGCCACCGGCTCAAAACCGGCGATCTCTGCCAGGGCCATGGCGAAGACCTGCTCCGGATGAAAGGTGAACAGCAGCACCTGGCGGTCCTCCGCCTCCGGCACGGGAATTTTGTCCGATACCTTACCGGCTGATTGCATCCCGGCCTGCCTGATCTGCTCCTGCAGGGAGCCGGTCACCTGGTTCAGCTTCTGAAGGGCTTGGCGGAGGCCGTCGAGACGCGGGGTCTCGTTTTCCAGGACGTGCAGGAGTCGGTCGCGGGTCAGGACCAGCTCATTGGCCAGATTCATCATCGAATCGAGCAAATCCACCCGCACCCGGACAGTATCGGCCTCCCGGGCATCGGCGGGCCGGGGCTGCTCCCGGGCAGCAGGCGGGGGCGCCGCCGCGGAAGAGGGCTTTCCGGTTGGGCCGGGGCCATCGTCGTCTTCGTTTTCGCTGATCGGGGCAAAAAGGGGGAGGGCCTTCGGGGCTTCCGCCTGGTCGGGAGGGGGTTCCGCGTCCAGAAAGGACTGGAGAATGTCGATCAGATCCTCGCAGGGAAACATGGCCTGAAGCCCGTCGATTCCGGCCAGCAGGGTATCGATCATAATGGGCGCGGGGGAGAGCCGGCCGTCCCGGCAGCGCAGGATCAGGGCTTCCATGGCGTGGCTCAGCCCATTGATCCGCCCGAGCCCCAGCAACCCGGCCCCTTTCTTGATGGAGTGCAAGGCCCGGCAGATCCGGTGAATGGCGTCGGCATCGCACGAACCATCCCGGGCCTCCAGACTCAGGAGATCGGACTCGATGGCGCCCAGGTGCTCCCGGGCCTCCGCCGCGAATTCTTCGATGAGCCGTTCATCGGCCGGGGGCGCCATCAAGCGGCAACCCCACGGATCAGGACCAGGCGGGACAGCCCGCACCATTCACGCAGCCGCCGTGCCTCTTCCTCGGCAAGGAGCCTTTTGTCCTGCGGGATCGGTTCCATCTTCATGCAAGACGCCTTTGGCAAAAACGTGGGGATTACCATTCGGGGAGCATGGCCGCCGGCTTCGGAGAAGGATGATCCCTATCGGAAAGCCGACGCAGCCTCGAGGTTATCGTCAGTCATATCGGCCGGCTGCTGCCGAATCTTGAAAGCCTTCCTGAATCCGTGACGGCTCCGTGCCGTATTCACTGATTCGTTTGTTTTTTATAGAAAAAGAATATTCAGCCATGGATCTTCGGTTCCCCCCGCCGCCCCTGCGGGGAGCCCGATAAGGGCGCAGCTGCTGTGTCGGCAACTTGTTGATATACCATAGTATAATCAACATCTGTGCCGCCTTGCATCTGCACCCTTCTCGAACGCTCACGGATTCAGGGCCCTATAAAACGATTCACCTGAAAACTGGCCGGCCGCCATATAAAATACGCTCCGGAGGGGAGCGTTTTCTCATTTACCTTTCAGAATGCCGTGGGCTCAGAAATCCTCGTCCTCCTCCGGCTCATCATCATCCGCATCCTCATCTTCGTCATCCTGACTCCCGTTCTCCTCGACCACTTCCTCATCCTGTTCCTCTTCGCCCGTCTCGTCGTCGGTTTT
>JARRJE010000549.1:0-2240 GCA_037379765.1 Deltaproteobacteria bacterium | reverse complement strand
TTCACGCCCTCGATTTTCAGCCGGTTTTTACCTGCCTCGGGAGCGAGGCGTTCGTGGCAGACGCTGCCTGCAAAGCTCTGGATCAGACGGGGAGATTCCTTATTAAACGTCACTCGAACAGTATCAAGGGAATCTCTTTTGATCTGGAAAACCAGGTTCAACTGTTTGCCCTCAACTACTGCCTTGTCAGGCGGCGAGAGCACTTTGATCAGATGAGCAGCGGCCGCTGCATTCACGGCAGATGGAAGGAGAAGGGTCGTTACCCCGGAAAGGATGACCAGATGGAGCACAATTCGTTTCATACCTTTTTCTCGAGAGACAGAGCAAGCTCAAGGGCTTGTCGGTAAGCGTCGGCTGCTTCCGCCTTCCTGTCGTTTTCCTCCAACATGCGCCCCTTGAAAATGTAAAGATCCATGTCCATGCGGTTCAAGGCCAAGGCGTCATCAAACATCGCCAGGGCTTTTTTGATGTTCCCTTCCTTGCCATACGTGTATCCGAGGTAATAGAGGCATGGGGTATAGGATTCTTCGCTCTGCAGAGCCTTTTCCATCAAGGTTTTGCCCTCCTCGAGCTTGCCCTCGTTGACTAGAACCATCCCGAGGTCGCAGAGGGCCATGGCATTCCCGGGCTCCTTCTCTAAGGCCAGGCCCAATTGTTCTTTGGCAAGGGCAAGATCGTCGCGGGCAGCATAGAGCCTTCCCAGGCTGATGCGGGGCTGCACGAACTGAGGATCGGCCTCAGACGCCTTTTTCAACCATAATTCGGCAGTGGGGGCCAGGCGTTTTGAAGCCAGGCATTTTTTGCCCATGTTATAGAGGCGGACGGCAGTCTTTTTAGGCTGATATCCTTTTCGGCTGGCCACTTCCCGGGGCTTCTTGCCTTCCATTTCGGCTGAGATGAAATCGAGCATTTCCTCGGAGCCGATCAGGGGATAGCCGGAAAGTTCATATCGGATGGTTCTGTCGGGGTCGAAGACCACGGTGGAGGGAAGGGCGATGATCCCGTAATCATGAAAGGCGACAAGGCCCTGGTCGAGAAGACGACCGCGGTGAGCTTTTCCCCCTTGAGCTCGGCCAGAGTCCGGGGCTGGCCCGCCAGGTTTTGGAGCGAAAGGTCGGGGGCGGCCGCCCCGACATGGAGACCCTGGAGGGTGGCCCCGGCGGGCACTCGCAGAAAAATGCCGCAGAAAAAACAGATCAGGGCCAAAGGCCATCTGCCGGACAGGCGCGAGGTGCAACTTCTTTGCCGGCCATGAGCGGAAACTCGGCGGGTGCCCATTATTTTCTTCCCTGTTTGAATTTTTCGATCCCTTTCTTGTAAACGGAAATGGCCTGGTCAAAATCGCCCTTCTTTTCGTAAAGGAGGCCGAGTTGATAATAGACGCGTACCGGATTGGGGTTCAACAGCAGGGCCTTTTTAAATATTTCTTCCGCTGCCTGGTCCTGTCCCTGCCGGGCGAGAACAATGCCCTTGCCGGTCATGGCCTCATGAGAGCGAGGCTTGAGATCAAGGGCGTCGTCAAAGGCTTTCCCCGCTTCCTCAAGAGAGCCTTTTTCCAAAAGAAGGGTGCCGAGGCGTATATGAGCCTCTGCCGAGGAAGGTTCCGCTTCGACGGCCTGTTTGGCCTGAGCGAGGGATCCGTGGAGGCCGTTTTCCGGCGCCGCGGCTCTCGGCTGGTCCGCAACCGGTGATTCTTCGGCATGGAGGGGCAGCGCCGCGGCCAGTACCAGGCAGACAACTGCGAGAAGCGTTCGGAGAATGGCGGGGATCTTCGATGGCTTTCTCATTTTGGTCGCTTTCCCAGTCAGACGACTTACCGGTTGTGAACCGGATGTTTCCGATCATATCGGAAAAGCTGATGGCAACCGGGCTGGCATTGGCCACCGGTTTCCGTCTTTTCAAAATTGATCGGCAGGTTCCACGCACCGAACGGAACGGAATCGCGGATGTGCTTCGGGTTGTTGGTGGCGTGGGGGTTGTGGCACGCACGGCAGGTGCGGCCCTTTAACCTGTGCACATGGACGTAATGAAGGTTCTGGCTGCCGTTCCGGAAGCCGGTCAAGGTGGTGGTGAACTTCTCTTCGGCGATGGTGTCCTCGTGGCACATGAAGCAGAGCTGGTAATTGCTCGCCTTGTAAGGAGCATAGAAGATAGGCGGAAAGTATGCCCGCAGAAGCCTGAAATTGTCCGAACCGTGGGGGTTGTGGCAAGCCGAGCAATCTATTTCCCTGATGGGCCCG
>JARRJE010000548.1:0-2239 GCA_037379765.1 Deltaproteobacteria bacterium | reverse complement strand
GTGGTAGCGATCCACATCCACGCTGTTGAAATCGTAGTAGAGTCGGATTTCCTGCAGCTGCTTATAGGTCTGCACCAATGGCCGATGGTCCCAGAGGCGGATGTTGTGGATAGTGGCTTCGTTTTTCTTGATGTCGTCGTAGCTCGTGGTGTCTCTGACCGCAAAGGGCTTTTCCTCGGCCCTGTCCAGGCCGAAACCGAGACGGGTGAAACGGATATTGTTCCGAATATAAGGGGTTTCCTTGGCCAGCTCACTCGGTTTCACCACGTATTGCTCGATGAAGGCTGGATAAATCGAGGAAGCAATCAGCACCACGAAATAGATGCCCAGGGAAGCGAGCGCCCATTTCCACTTACGCAGTACGGGCATGGAAAATAGCAGCACGGCGACGGCGCTAGCCAAAGTCAGCAGGATCCAGTAAGCAGGGATCTGGGCATGCACATCCGAGTAGCTGGGTCCATAGGCCACGCCGCTGCTGGAATAGAGCAGACGGTAGAGTTTCAGCCGATACGAGACGGCAAATCCTAGGAAAAGAAATCCGGCCAGCACCGCCAGGTGCGACCTGACCCGGGGAGAGATGACCAACTGATTGTGCATGATACCGGCGGCCTGGTCCCGGTGGTAAGACAACCCGACAAGCACTAGGGCGAGGAACACTCCATAGAAGAACCACTGCACGAGCAAATTGTACAACGGCAGACCGAAGACGTAGAATCCGACGTCTTTTGCAAAGATCGGGTCCGCGATGCCGAACCGGGTCCCATGGAAGAACTTGAGAACGGTCATCCAGGAGTCGGCAGCATTCACCCCCATCAGACCCGCCAGGCAAACAATCACTCCGGTCCAGGCGTAGACTGCGTGATTCTCATGGAAGAAGAGATCAAAGGGCGACATCGGCCGCTGCGGGTCGATCACCCGGAGCCCGCGGGTAGCCCTCCCCCAGCGCCTGGCGTAAAAAACGTTCAGCCCGAAAAAAATTCCGAAGAAAATAAAAACGGTCAGAAAAGTCAGCGTCTTCGCCATGATTTCAGTGGCATACACCTGTGAGAAGCCCAGGTTCTGAAACCAGAGCCAATCCCCGTAGTACCCGGCAAAGAGGACCCCCATCACCACAACGGCAACCATCGCTCCGGCAAGAGTCAAAAATCGTTTTCTCACATCCATCTCAAATGACCTCCAAAAACGTGCACATTCTCACATCCATCTCAAATGACCTCCAAAAACGTGCAAATCATCCATACCCATCTGGGAAGGCAGCCGGGACACGGTTCGGATGAGTCGAAATTTCAAAGGCCCAGGGAACACTTTTCTCCACAAGGACCTGCTGAAGAGCACCTTAATTACCCTCCCTCGCCAGCGCCATGGCGCCGCACGTCCCGTCGGACGGTGAGATCTGCTTTCCGCGCTCGGCGGAAACGAGGTGGCAATGGGCCGATCCGTTGATTTTTTCCAGTCTGCCTGAAATCCAGGCTTACCACCTCTTTCTGAAAAGTCAACCGGAAAGAACTGACGGAGGATGCTCAAATGCGTTAACATCGTCAACATAAAAGAAGAAGGCAACGCCAACGCTAGTCGGCCTTTCGTTGTATACTGAAGACAAAAGCCCGAAGGGATCCCGTGCAGCCCATTTTCTTGGCGCCCTTAAGTGATCCTTGCAGACGCTAATATCTCGAACCAGGCAGCCATGCACGGCGAGCAAATCGAGTATCGTGCCGACAATACTCTCCTCAAGGGGTACATCGCTTATGATGCCACCCGGGAAGGCAGACGTCCTGGAATCCTCGTTATCCCCGAGTGGTGGGGCCTCAACGAATATGCCCGCAGGAGGACCCGGATGCTTGCCGAGCTGGGTTATACCGCCCTGGCGGTGGATATGTATGGGGAAGGCCGGCAAGCCTCCCGCCCCGAGGAGGCTCAAAACCTGGCCTCCGCCATCCGGCAGAACCTACCCCTGGCAGAAAAACGATTCAAGGCGGCCCTTCAAGTGCTCACCACACACCCCACCGTTGATCAGGCACGCATTGCGGCGATCGGTTACTGCTTCGGGGGCGGGATCGCGCTGGCCATGGCGCGGGCCGGTGTCGATCTCGATGGAGTGGTCAGCTTCCACGGCACCCTGCCCACGGCCCCCCCGGTCCGCGCCGGCAGCATCAAGACGAAGATGCTGGTGTTGACCGGCGGCGCAGATCCCCTCGTCACCGAGTGGCAGATTGCCGAATTCAAACGGGAGATGGAAGCG
>JARRJE010000547.1:0-1335 GCA_037379765.1 Deltaproteobacteria bacterium | reverse complement strand
GGGCGGGATTTATTTTACTCTTCTGATTGCAGGTTCAATGCCATCATCTTGCCCTATTTTTAACTACATTTTTCTAGAAAGGAATTGTTATCACTACAACTTATCTTCTCAACAAGTTATTCTTGCCAGAAGGTTTTCCGCTTAATTGGATTTTCTTTTCGTTTTAACGGAAAAAATAAATGAGAAATCCAATGGAGGAGGATAAAAGAGAAAAAAGAAAGATTCTTAGAAATATTTTTTCCGCAAAACTGAACAGCGCACATCTGCTTCCGATTTCTTCTAGATCAAAGATCGTTGCGCGGTCCGGGCCGATCCGTGATCGGCACTCCCGGGCGGGGCCTGGGGGGGACAGCCAGCGAGTAATCGTCACCATTAACGAGATCTTTTCGTAGCCCGGAAGCTCCTATTCATTGCTAGGCATTCGCCACCGAACCCAGGGCCCGAGGGGGCTGCCCCGGGGAAGATCATATTCTCAAGAAGAAATCGAAGAGTTCAAAAGTTCTTCGTCAGGCCGTATCTCTTGACCTTGTCGTAAAAGGCCGTCTTGCCGAGGCCCAACATGCCTGCTGCCTGCTGAGCCCTGCCGTTGCATTTCTTCAATGCAGAAGAGATGATTTTCTGCTCCACCTCCGCCAAGGTGTCCTTGAGCGGCTGCGTCAGCATCCTGCCTTCTGCCTCGAAAACCGAAGTACTTCCGCAATTTTCAGCGAAATTGGCGTTAAGCTCAAGCTCTCTTACAGTGATCATCCGGTTTTGCGCCAAGAGGACTGCCCGCTGAATAACATTCTCCAGCTCACGGATGTTTCCCGGCCAATCATGACCCAGCAAGCGGTTGATCACCTGATCGGGGATAAGATCGATCTCCCTTTTAAGCAGCTTGGAGTACTTCTCGATGAAATGGGTTACCAAAGGCAGAACATCCTCCTTCCTTTCCCGCAAAGGCGGCAGGTGGAGGTTAAAGACATTGAGCCGATAATAGAGATCCTTTCGGAACCTGCCCTCTTCCACCGCCTTGGTCAGATCGGCATTCGTGGCGGCGATGATGCGGACATCCACTTTGATGGGACTGTTGCCGCCCACCCTGATGATTTCGCCGTTCTGCAAAACCCGCAGGATCGCCGCCTGCATCCTGGGGCTGATATCGCCAATCTCATCCAGGAAGATGGTAGCATCGGAGGCAATCTCGAATTTGCCTTTTCGCCGAGCATCGGCGCCGGTGAACGCCCCCTTTTCATGGCCGAACAAATCGCTTTCGAGCAAACTCTCTGAAACCGCTGCGCAATTGAATTTCAGAAAAGGCTTGTTCCGCCGGCCGCTGTGCTTGTGGATCAGGTC
>JARRJE010000546.1:971-3462 GCA_037379765.1 Deltaproteobacteria bacterium | reverse complement strand
GAGAGGCGGAACTTGTTGATAAGAGCTACAGGGGCCGCCCCCCTTTTCTCCACGGGCGCTTCATCCACCCTGCCTTAGCCTGGGAAATCAATAATGCGACTCACAATCGATCAAGTTGTGATTCTCCTCTCTGTATGGTTTTCCTCCAAATTCAACCTGTAAAAGCAATCAGGCAGGATTTCCTGATAGAGGGTCAGAAATAAGTCTGACCCTCTATCAAGATTACGCTGTGGGGTAACTACGCCCAGCCTTTTCACGAATGCCGTCCGCTTCGCCCTCTTTTCTTCTCTTTCTTCTCTTTCCTCGTTTGCTTGGGATACTTAGCCTCGTGCTTCTTGAATTCCAGATACGGTTTCTCCTGTTTCGTCTTAATATTCACAAAAGAAGAATTCCTTACCTGCAAATGAGCAGGAAGAGAGGCGCTCATCCTCCAGTTTGAGCCGTTCCTATAAAAAAACACCTTCCGGCCCGGATCAAAATAAACCTGCTGCTGAGGATAGTAGCGGTATTGATGATCGGCTCTTTTTCTATGGGTAGGCGCAGGCGCCGCCTTACCAGACTTCGAGCTCCTCGCTTCTGGGTGACCACCTCGGGCAGCAAGGACTCGACCAACAGTAGAACGGCCACCCTTAGTAGGCGCAGGTGCCGGCAGACCATGCCTCGCGGCCGCCTCTTTCGGCTGACCACCTCGGACATCATGGTCCCGGCCAACAACAGAACCGCCACCCTTGGTAGGCGCCTCCGGCAGACCATGCCTCGCGGCCACCTCTTTCGGCTGACCACCTCGGACATCACGACCACGGTCAACGCCAGAATGGTTGCCATGGGTAGATGCAGACGCCGGAAAGTCCCGCCTGGCGGCCGCCTCTTTCGGCTGCCCCCCTCGGGCATCATGGCCCCGGTCAACGCCAGAATGGTTGCCATGGGTAGATGCGGGCGCCGGAAGGTCCCGCCTAGCGGTCACCGCTTTTGGCTGACCACCTCGGGCAGGATGGACTCGGTTCTTGGGATACTTGGCCTTGTGATTCTTGAATTCCAGGTACGGCTTATCCTGTTTTGACTCAACTGTCACAAAAGGAGAATGCCCAACCTGCAGATGAGCGGGAAGAGAGGAGCTCATTCGCCATCTTGAGCCCTTCTGATAGAAATACACACGCCGATCAGGATCAAAATAAACCTGCTCCTTGGGATAGTAGCGGTATCGGTGCGGGGCACGGTATCCATAAGCCGGCGCATGTGCCGGCGGGGAAGGACGGTGGATCTCTTTTTTCGGAGTAAGCGTACTGGCAGCATGAATCGTGTGCATGGTATACTTTGTCCTGTGTTTCTTATGTTCCATGTATGGCCTATCCAGCATGAATCCTGTGCCTGGGATACTGGGTCCTGTGTTTCTTATATTCCAAGTATGGCCTATCTTGGTCCATCTCGATGGTCACAAAATGAGAATTCCTTACCCGCAAATGACCGGGGAGGGAGGCACTCATGCGCCAGTTTGTACCATCCAGATAGAAATACACACGTCGCACGGGATCAAAATAGACCTGCTCCTGAGGATAGTAGCGGTATCGGTGCATGGCATGGGGGTGGACATAGGCTGGCGCCGGCGACGGTTGCCTTACAACGTATACACGGTTAACAACAGTGCGACAGCCTCCGGCGGCCAACAGGCAAATGCCAACACTTGCAAGAACAAAATTTCTCCGGATGCGCATCTCCTCCCTCCTTCTTTTTCTTTCTTGATCGGCCCAAACCCCCGGGCTCCTCTTCAAGGCTGACGAACCTTCAAAAAGTACTAAAAAAAGTTACATGAATTTCCACCATTTTCCACAGCTGTTGTTAGGCCAGTCTCGCTTCGATAACACAAGTATGCGATATTTAATTAAAAATTAGACATGAGACAACAGCCATCAATTTAAAGAGAGTAGGTTCTGCAACCCATGTGCCGGCTGCGCAAAAAAACAAGACAACTTGTAGAAATATCCCTTTAAGAGATGATACCTGCATTTGCAAAATTCCCCGGGAATTCAGGAATGACCAAATCTAAAGAAAATACATGTATTTTGCTTTCAGATACAGGTGGAAATCGTCTGCTGAGGTTTACTACAAGGGGTGGAGAAGTTGGGATTGGGAGTTTTGTCGGCGTTGACTTTGCCGGCTGGTTAATGCGTGATGGAGAAAAATCATCCCTTCCCGACCACATTTACTGATATCGCTTGCTACGAAAAAAGGCGAGATAGAGCATCATCTTGAAATAGAACAATTTATTCTTTACGATAATTCTGTCTCATGTTATGGATAACCAGCGAATTAAATCCGTACTAATCCGCAGCCAATATTGATGGCTAAAATGGCCTCTCGAAACCATCGTTGCCAGTGGACATGGGGAAACATGAAGAATGGAAGGGAAGACAGCAAGGAATTAGTCTAATCAGGATTAGACTAATTTATTAACTTGGTGGAGTGAATTTCATCCTATTTTCAGGCTATTTTT
>JARRJE010000546.1:0-942 GCA_037379765.1 Deltaproteobacteria bacterium | reverse complement strand
TTCGCTGATGCCTCCTTTACGGGGACTAACAACTATTTAACGGGAAAAGCCGGCCTTTATTTGCCGGAAATAGATTTCGTGGACGACGGATTCAATATCGAGGGTGCCTATGGTATCGATCTTTCCAGCGTGATAGGCATCAAGAACCTAGTACTGGAGTTGGGTTTGGGATATTATAAGGCAAGCAATGAGCAAACTTATTCTTTTGGCAGTGGGTTGAGTAGTTCAACAACAAAGGAAGAAGTTGATATCAGTACCATACCAATGACTGTTGATGGTATTTACACCTTCGAATTCAATGGTCCGTTCAGTCTCTATGCCGGCGCAGGCCTGGGCCTTTATTATGTAATGTGGGAGTGGGAACTGGAGACTTCTTCAATTCTTCTTGGGAGTACGAGCTCAAGTTATGCTGATGATGAGTTAAAGTTTGGATTTAATCTCCTTGGCGGGGGGCGTTACCACCTGAATAATCAGATGGATTTAATCGCTGAAGTGAAATACGCCTCGGTCAGTGATGATGTTGGCGGGGTATTTTTTAATGTCGGCCTGAAATATAACTTCTAAGTATTATATATTTCATTACAGGAATAACCACCAGCGGATGTTCTTGTAAGTTTTTTTATTGCAAATTGATCGCTGTGGCAATCATGTCAATCTCCTATACTGGGCAGGATGCGTCTAGACATTCGCGCTTGAAATGACAGACCCTTACTTCCAGATCTTAGCTGCACCTCGCTTCCGCAATCGAATGGCCTTGGGAGTCACTTCCACCAACTCGTCGTCGTTGATATAGGAGATGCAGTCCTCCAGGCTCATCTCCACCGGCGGGGTGAGAACAACGTTCTCATCCGAGCCGGAGGCCCGCATGTTGGTGAGCTTTTTGCCCTTGGCCGGGTTCACCACCAGGTCGTTTTCTCGGGAGTGCTCCCCGATGATCTGCCC
>JARRJE010000545.1:0-1430 GCA_037379765.1 Deltaproteobacteria bacterium | reverse complement strand
AAATTGCGCTGGTGACCGGCGGCTCGAGGGGTCTGGGATGGGAGACCTGCCGGCAGCTGGCCCGACAGGGAATCAAGGTTCTGCTAGGCGCTCGCCGGGAAGAGTCGGGACAAGCCGCTGCCAGCGAATTGCAGAAGAAAGGGCTTGATGTCGAATTCGTGCAGCTCGACATCACCGAGCCGCAGCAAATCGAGGCCGTCCGGAAGCACATCGAGGAGCATTACGGCCGACTCGACATCCTGATCAACAACGCCGCCATCAAGCTCCCGGAAGAGCAGCTTTTCGATAACACCGCGACCACCGTATCAACCGAGGCCCTCCGTTCCACCTTCGAAGTGAACTTCTTCGGCACCGTCGCGCTCACCCGGGCTCTCCTTCCCCTGCTCCGGAAAAGCGAAGCGGGTCGCATCGTCAACGTTTCCAGCATGATGGGCTCGCTCACTATTCACAGCAATCCGCGCCACCCCATGGCTGACGTCAAGCCTTTTGCCTACGATGCTTCGAAGGCGGCCCTCAACCAGTTCACGGTCCATCTGGCGGCCGCCCTCCGTGATACGCCGATCAAAGTCAACTCCGCCCATCCCGGCTGGGTCCGCACCGGCATCGGCGGCGAGGAAGCCCCCATGGATGCGGAAGAAGGCGCCCGGACCGCCGTTCAGCTGGCAACCCTGGGACCGGACGGCCCCACCGGCAAATTCCTTCATTTCGACCAAGAGATCCCCTGGTGATCCGCGGGATGCCTCGGACCTTTTCTATCGGCAAGGAGTTCTCCCCCGGCCGGGTGCAGCGGCTCAGGTCTTGATCCGCTGCTCGGCTTTGGCGTAAGCTCGCGGTCTGGTTGGGGCCTCGACCGTTACCTGTTCACCTCCTGCCTTCTCCAGCACCAATCGGTAGCCGGTTTCCGTCCGGCCACCCTCCACAATTCGCCAGCCGGCCTGCTTGAGATGCTTCTTGTGGGTGCGTTTTCGTCCATACATCCTTGATCCTCCTTTATTTTTTCTTATGCGATTGGTTTTCCCAATTGTCTTCTCACCGTCGGCTGCCTGTCAACCCCGCCTTGTCGAGTTGGTTTTTTGCCTGGTAACCAGGCAAATGGTACCATTGACTCAGGAGAATCAGGCTTTTTACCAGAAGGGATCTCTGCTCCGGGGAAAAATAGAAATATGAAGATTTACATCAAGCGTGCCTATGCGGCGCCGGCAGCAAACGACGGTCTTCGAGTGCTGGTGGACCGCATCTGGCCGCGCGGCCTGAAAAAGGAAGAGGCGAAAATCGACTGGTGGCCCAAGGAGATCGCCCCGAGCACCGAGCTGCGCAAGTGGTTCAGTCACGATCCGGAAAAATGGAACGAATTCGAAAATCGCTACTTCAAAGAGCTCGACGGCCGCCAGGAACTGATCGGGGAGCTGCTGGCAAAAGCCGGCGGCGGG
>JARRJE010000544.1:0-2468 GCA_037379765.1 Deltaproteobacteria bacterium | reverse complement strand
GGACTTTTGCAAACCGGCTCGGGGGAACTTTTCATGAATTCCTTGCAGGGACAATTCCTGATCGCCACCTCTCAGATGCCCGACCCCCGTTTTCAGGAACAGGTCATCTACATGTGCGCCCACACCGAAGAGGGAGCCATGGGCCTGGTCATCAATCAGCCCCTTCCCAACGTCACCATGGCCGACATCTTTCGCGGCGCCCAGGTCCCGGTTCCAGAGCAGGAGCTGCCACCGGTCTACATGGGTGGTCCGGTCGAGATGGACACCGCTTTTTTCCTGTACAGTGCTGAATACCAGACCGAGCATTTCCTAGTGGTCAGCGAGACTGTCCATCTCTCCCGCGACCCGAAATTCCTCCAGGACATCGCCCAAGGCATCGGCCCCCACAACTACCTGTTCCTGATCGGATACGCCGGCTGGGCACCGGGCCAACTCGAGCACGAGCTCACCGTAAACGGCTGGCTGAACCTGCCCTCTGCGGACGAGGTGCTCTTCCATACCCCTGATGAGCTCAAATGGCAGCGGGCTGCCCAAATGCACGGCATCGACATCGAACTGTACGGTGACGTCCTTGGAAACGCCTGAAGCCGAGGATCTCTTTCCCGTTCCCTACCGAATCGTTGAACACACCGCCGACACCGGCTTCGAGGTGACCGGAGCCTCCCAGGCCGAGCTGTTCACCAACGCCGCCCTGGTGCTCTGCCAACTCATCTGGAACGTCGAAGCCAATCCCGACGGTGAACCGCTATCAGAAGAGATCCGGATCGAGGCCGGTGACCCCGGCGAGCTGATGGTCAATTTCCTGGAAGAGTTCCTTTACCTTTACGACATCAAAGGAATGGTCGCCACAGGAGTGGAGATCAAGGCCGTTTCGGAGAAAACACTCACGGCACGAATCCGGGGCCACCGCTTCGAATCCGGCCGGGACGAGGAGCGGCTGGGAGTCAAGGCCGTCACCTATCACCAGCTGTTCGTGGGCCGTGAGAACGGCCGCTGGCGGGCACGAGTGCTTCTGGATATCTGAAAGGCGTTGGAGTCGGAGGTTGGAGGCAAAGCACAACCAAACCGATCCCAATCTTTCGGATAATTTGCTTTTGCCTCCAACCTCAAGCGAAGCGCTCCTCCAACCTCTAACAGGAGCTCTCCATGACCATCGCCATCGCCTCGCATGAGTTGATCCGGCTCGACGCCTACCGCTGGCTGGTGCCCAAAACCGGCTGCATGCGCACCGAGGCGCTGCTCTTTCTCGACGAAAAGCTGCTCTCCCAAGTCCGCCAGGATGCCAGCATCGATCAAGCCGCCAACGTCGCCTGTCTGCCCGGTATCGTCGGCCGCAGCCTGGCCATGCCCGACATGCACCAGGGCTATGGTTTTCCCATCGGCGGCGTGGCCGCCTTCTCCCCCGAAGACGGCATCGTCTCGCCCGGCGGCGTCGGCTATGACATCAACTGCGGCGTGCGCCTGCTGCGCTCGGCCCTTGCCAAGGAAGATGTCATCAACGGCATGGAAGAACTGGTCAACACCCTTTTCCGCAACATCCCCACCGGGGTCGGCGCCCGGCAGAAGCATCTCCGGTACGACTTCAAAACCATGCAGAAGGTTTTGCGCGGCGGCGCCGAATGGGCTGTAAAAAACGGCTTCGGCCGGCCTGAAGACCTGGCCCACATCGAAGAGGGCGGCAAGCTGGGCTGGGCCGATCCCGGGATGCTTTCCTCCCGTGCCCAGGAGCGAGGCCTGGCCCAGCTCGGAACTCTCGGCTCGGGCAATCACTTCGTGGAAGTTGGCTACGTGGACCGGATTTTCGATGCGGAAATCGCAGGCACCATCGGGCTCTTTCCCGACCAGGTAACGGTGATCATCCATACCGGCTCGCGGGGCCTCGGCCATCAGGTATGCAGCGACCACATCCGGGTCCTGCAGAGCGCCGTCCACAAATACGGCTTCGAGTTGCCGGACCGGGAGCTGGTCTGCGCTCCCATCAAGTCGCCCGAAGGCCGGGAGTATCTGGCGGCGATGGCGGCGGCCGCCAACTTCGCCTTTGCCAACCGGCAGATCATCACCCGGGAGGTGCGCGATACCTTTGAAGAAGTCTTCGGGATGGGAGCGGAAAAAATGGGGTTGTCCCTAGTCTATGATGTCTGCCATAATATCGCCAAATTCGAGGACCATCTCGTGGACGGTGTCAAACGGCAAGTAGTGGTGCATCGTAAAGGCGCCACCCGGGCCTTCCCGGCCGGTCATCCCCAGACGCCGGCCGCCTACCGGGATACCGGCCAGCCGGTGTTGATACCTGGGGATATGGGGCGCTACTCCTATGTCCTGGTGGGTTCCGAGTTGGCCCTCCGAGAAACCTTCGGATCCACCTGCCATGGCGCCGGCAGATTGCTGAGCCGTCATGCCGCCAAAAAGGCCGCCAAGGGCCATAAGGTGCTGGAGGAATTGGCCGAACGGGGGGTGACGGTTCGCGG
>JARRJE010000543.1:0-1448 GCA_037379765.1 Deltaproteobacteria bacterium | reverse complement strand
GGCCGCTGCCTAAAGGGTGTTGAATCCGTGAGCGTATGTCCGCGCACCAGATCCGCGGAGGCAGCCGTTCGATTATAGCTAGCTATGTAGGACGCTGCCGACAAAGGAGATGGCGTGCGGACGAACGCCCCGAAGGGCGACGAGTTAAACCCGTTAAGTAATCAATCAACTGCATCGAGACAATTCATTCAATGTCGTCACGGATTTAGCATGGCAGAGATCAAGGCCTATTCTCAGGCGGCCGGCACCGGCAAATATGACAAAGCCACCGGTCTTCTGGGAAAATACGACAACGTCCGGCGTTTCTGGGAGGACCAGCTTACCGGCATCTTTCTGCGGCCCTTCCTGAACGCGGTGGTGGATGCCAAAAGCCGCCAGCTCCAGCGGTTACGCATCCTCGACCTGGGCTGCGGCAGCGGCGACGGCTACGACCTGATCATGAGCGTCAACCGGGAAGAGCCCGGCATCTACGATTATATCACCGAGGCGATCACCCCGGATATGCTCAAAGAATATCTGGGGGTGGATATCAATGAGGATCTCCTTGCCCAGGCGCGCGCTCTATACGGCGAAGGTGGCAAGCTGCGGTTTGCCAAGGCCGATTTTTCGGCCGGCCTGCCCTTTCTCAGGGAAGAACCGCCGTTCGATATCTACGCCTCCTCTTACGGCACCATGAGCCACTTCACCAACGAGCAATTGGTGAAGATCGTCGTTGACGTCTGCCGGCACGCCCCGGACGGAGCCCTGTTCATCGGCGACTGGCTGGGACGCTACTCGTACGAATGGCAGGACCTGTGGCACCATCCGGCCGGCGAAGAGTATTTCATGGATTACCGGATCTCCTACATCTACCCCGAAGAAGAGCGGGCCACGGCGGAGATCGCAAGTTTTCCCCTGCGGCTCATGACTCGGGAGGAGATCGTGGCTATCATCGACCAGGCTGCCCGGGAGACGGGGGTGACGATTCGCCCCTTGAGCTTTTTCGACAGATCCATCTTCGTAGGCCGTCATCTCGACACCGGCGATTACAACCAGCACAGTCCCCGGCAGTTGCGCTCCCGGTCCAACTCCCTTTTCGAAAACTACCTGCGCACCGATCTTGAATCACTGCTGGTCGACTACGTGCCGCGCCCGGGCTTCGATCATCTCAACAATTTTTTCGAGTTATTCTTCATGAGCTGCAACACCCTGGTGCAGCACACCATCGCCATGCTGCGCAACTTCGACGCCCGGCAAGGGAAAGTGTGCGAAGCACCGGCCATTCAGCCCTTTTATCCGGAGCCCTTGAAGGAAGCGATCCACACCATGCAGCGGGTGATTGACGGCGCGGGCTGGCTTGCCTGGGGCGATCCCCGGGCCAACATCATCGAGCCCCATCTGGGCTATTCGCTCCGCAAGCTGGAAATGGAGCTGCAGCCCGGAACCGGCGTCGGCCATTCTTTGATCGG
>JARRJE010000542.1:0-1486 GCA_037379765.1 Deltaproteobacteria bacterium | reverse complement strand
TTGGGGACGTGGCCCATGTCAGTCTGGGCGCCGACAAGAGAGAGCGGGATGGCAATGGTCGGGATCAGCACCGAGCGGAAGGAACCGAGGAAAAGAAAAACCACCAGGGTAACGATCAGCAGCGCCTCGGCCAAGGTGGCTACAACTTCGTCGATGGAGCTGTTGACGAACTTGGTCGAGTCATAGACGATCTCGCCGCGCAGCCCTTCGGGAAGCTGCTGCTGGATGCCGGGGAAGACCTCCCGGACCCGTTTGATCACCTCCAGTAGGTTGGCCGACGGCGCCACTTGGATGCCGAGGTAGACCGCTTTCTGCCCGTCGAAGCTCACCTGCGATTCGTAGTCCTCGGCGCCCAGACTGACATGGGCCACGTCCCCAAGGCGGACTACAGCGCCGTCTTCCTGCTTGAGAATCAGGTTGCGGAACTCGTCAAGGGAATGGAGGCTGGTCGAGGCGGTCAGGCTCATCTGCACCATCTGTCCCTTGGTGCTCCCCACAGCCGAGAGGTAGTCGTTGCTGGCAAGCGCCGTCCGGACGTCGGCGGCGGTGAGCCCGTAGGCGGCGAGCTTCTGCGGGTTGAGCCAGGCGCGCAAAGCAAAGAGCTTTTCGCCGAGGATCTCCGCGGTCTGCACTCCTTCGACCGCCTGAAGCTTTGGCTGCACTACGCGGATCAGGTAGTCGGTAATTTTGTTCGATGGGAGGACCGGACTCGAGAAGCCTATGTACATGGCATCGATAGTCTGGCCGACTTTGACGCTTAATACCGGCTGCTGCGCATCGGGCGGCAGCCGGTTGAGTACGGCATTGACCTTGGTGCTGATTTCGGTGAGCGCTTTGTCGGTATCGGAGTTGAGCCGCAGATTGGCGGTGATGGTACTCAGTCCTTGGGTGCTCTTCGAGGTCATGTAGTCGATGCCGTTGGCCTGGGCGATGGAATTCTCCAGCGGCGTGGTGATGAACCCGGCCACCAGTTCGGCGTCGGCCCCGGTGTAGGCGGTAGTGACGGTTACCACGGCATTTTCGGTGCGGGGAAACTGCAGCACCGGCAGTAGTCCGATAGAACGCAGACCGAGTACCAGGATGAGCAGGCTGACCACGGTCGCCAGGACCGGCCGGCGGATGAAGATGTCGGTGAATTTCATCGATAACTCCCGTAAGCGGCCACAAGCACCGCATCTTCGCACGATCGTTCCCGCCCGCATAGCGCTGCTATAGCGGCCGGGAGCGCTTGCGCAAATCTGCGGCACCTGTGACCGTTTACAAATTTCCTGTGATTGAGTTCAAGGAACTCCTCCTGCTTCATTGTCACCGTCTATTCGTCCTTGGGCGTCGGGGCGGGGTTATTGGTCGGCTGGATGTCATTGTTGATTACCACCGGCGTGCCGTTGCGCAGCTTGATTTGCCCCGAGGTCACGACCTCATCCTCTGGCTTTACCCCTTTGAGGATGGCGATCTGATCGCCGCGGGTGTCGCCGGTAGTGACGAA
>JARRJE010000541.1:0-1491 GCA_037379765.1 Deltaproteobacteria bacterium | reverse complement strand
TATGCCCTCCGCTGCGGTCGAGAATTTACCCCAAGCCAATAAAATTGCAGCGAAAGTTCTGTGCCTGCCGATCTTTCCGGATCTGGATATTGAAAGAGCGGATTCCATAATTGCCTTTATCAAGGAGGCGTCTTGAGGAGCTATTCTCATCTCAAATTCGGTGACAAATTCAGTAGGCCATAACTTGTGACTGGAGCTAACTCCGAGCTGCAATAATTATTTTAAGACTCCTGTGCATTTTGCATTAGCAGGAATCATGTTGACATCTTCCAAGGCCCCGGCGGAATTCAAAATGATCAATTATGATTTGCTTGATTCTATTGCCAACAATCATGGAGCATCATTTTATCTGTTTTATCCTGAAAGGTTTGTCCATAACCTAAATGAATTCAGTGAAGGCCTGTCAAGGTATTACCAGAATTCTAAGCTGGCTTATGCGTTGAAAGCCAATTACATGCCTAAGTTGTGCAAAATTTTGCAAAAGAATAACTATCTTGCTGAGGTAGTGTCGGGCATGGAATATGACATTGCACGACTATATCTTCCGGGTGATAGTTTGATTTTCAATGGACCATGCAAGAGCGTGGAGGATATCCGGCGGGGAATTGAGGAAGGTGCAATCGTTAATCTGGATTCGTTTTATGAATTGGACCTTCTGGAAAAAATGGCTGGAGACTACTCCGTAGTGCCAATCGGCCTCAGGGTTAACTTCGATATCGGAGTCGGGTCTTCTCGGTTCGGATTCAATCTCGAGGAAGGGGCATTTTCCCGCGCAGTCAGTCGTCTGGCGGTCTTAAAGAATGTCCAGTTGGTGAGTCTCCATTCTCATTTCACTACACGGGAGAGAAGTCTTGCGCTTTTTGTACGAAGAGTAGATGGAATGACAAAGGCTTACGATTCCCTCCCAGAAAAGGAATCCGTCCGGTATTTAAATCTTGGCGGCGGATATTTCGGACCTATGTCCGACAAAGCAAAGGGTCGGTTCCCAGCACCTCCTCCTACATTGGATGAATATGCAGAAGTGATTGGCGGTGGGGTTGCCGACAGATTCCCAAATGGCGAGCTGCAATTGATTCTCGAGCCAGGTGTTTCTATGGTTGCTGACGCGATGGATTATGTGGTGCAAGTATTGGATGACAGAACTGCTCGGGGGACTCGATATCTGACTGTCGATGGAAGTATCAATTGCCTCTTCCCTACGGGTTCACATTATGTTCCCGATTTCACTGTTGTCGGGCAGGGACAGCGCTCGGTTAAAAAATGTCATTTATCGGGTTACACATGCATGGAACACGATATTTTGATGAGAGACGCAGAAATAAGCGCTGCACCTGGCGACTTTATCGTTTTTCATAACAGGGGAGCATATTCTAACGTCTATAAGCCACCATTCATCAGAGAGGCTCCGGCAATTATCGGAATTGATGGCTCCATCTATGCCCGCAGGCAGACCTTTCACGATATTGTCGCTCCTTATGTTTGAAGGTGATC
>JARRJE010000540.1:840-2334 GCA_037379765.1 Deltaproteobacteria bacterium | reverse complement strand
GCCGACGGGACCGGAAGAACTCCTGCAGCAGGGCGCCGCTTTCTTCGGCCATGACGCCGCCGGTGATCTCCCGCCGGTGGTTGAGAAGGCCGTCGCTGCCGATCCGGTAGACCGAGTCAATCGCTCCGGTCTTGGGGTCGGCGGCCCCGTATACCAACCGGGCCAGGCGTGCGTGGATGAAGGCCCCCGCACACATGGCGCACGGCTCGAGGGTGACGTAAATGGTGGAGCCGGTCAGTCGATAATTGCCGACTCGACGGGCCGCTTCCCGCAGCGCCAGCATCTCGGCATGGCCGCTCGGATCGTGCAGCTCGATGCTGCGGTTGCCGGCGCAGGCCAGGATTTCGCCATCGGCGTCCACCAGCACCGCTCCCACCGGGATTTCACCCCGGGCTCCCGCAGCGCGGGCTTCCGCCAAGGCTTTTTCCATATTCCGGCTCATGGGTCATGCCGACCAAATCGAAAAACTATACTATAACCGTCCAGGCGGCTGCAAGTTAATCCTGGCCCTGTTCCCGCTTGCGGCGGTTGGCGTAATTGGCCGCCTCCCAGCCGGCCACACAGCCCTCTCCTACTGCCTTGGCCATCTGGTAAGGCTGGCCGCAGACATCGCCGGCGGCATAAACCCCCGGGATGTTGGTCTCCTGCCTTCGATTGACGTCGATGTGGGAAAAAGTTTCCATATCCATCTGCACCCCGAGCCCTGCGGCCAGGTTGAGGGCGCCTTTGGCCCCCAACTCCACGAAGATCCCTTCCACCTCCAGCGTGGTGCCGTCTTCGAGCAGCAGTCCAGTGACCGCGTTCTCACCGAGAATTTCCTTGACCCAATTGGACTCGTGGAGCTGCACTTTGCTCGCTGCCAGCTTCCCCCGCAGGCTCTCCGCCACATCCAAACCATGGGTGACGAGGTGCACCTCAGCGGCGTAGCTGGTCAGGGTGAGGGCGCCGTCCGCCGCTGCGCTCTTGTCGCCCACCACCGCCACCTTGGCATTGCGGAAAAAGTTGGCGTCGCAGTCCACGCAGTAGCTCACCCCCCGGCCGGTCAGCTCCTTTTCGCCCTTGACCTTGAGCTTCTTGCGGGAGGTGCCGGTGGCCAGGATGATACTGCGGGCCATGAAATGTTCACTCTCTGTTTCCACGGCGAAAAGGTCCTCCCGGGCCTCGACCTTGAGTAAATCTTCGGCCAGGAGACGCGCCCCGAACCGCTCGGCCTGGGCCACGCCGATCCGAAGCAGCTCGCTGCCCTCGGTCACCCCATCCACGCACAGGTAGTTCTCCACATGGGCCCGGGCGATGCTGCTCTGCTCGGTCCGGCCCACCACCAGAACCGAGGCCTTCTTGCGAACCGCGTGCACGGCAGCCTGCAGACCCGCCGGCCCGGACCCGATTATGACGACATCGACGATCTCTTCAGCCATAACGGAACTCCTTCGAATTTGAAGTCTTCTCAGGGATGCAATCCCTGTATTGTTCTCTCAGCCCGATAAAAGATAC
>JARRJE010000540.1:0-805 GCA_037379765.1 Deltaproteobacteria bacterium | reverse complement strand
ACGGCAAATAGTGGTGTTGCTCCGACGCTTTTTTCAAGCCCTGGACTTTGCCTGCGAGTCAATCCCGAAATCGAAGAGCAAAAACAGTGACCGATCATATCATCGTTCTATATCAGGGGTGAATGCCAGAAAATTCAATCAGCTTGAGATCGGCAATTTCCAACGAATTGGTATTGAATTTTCCAGGGTTTACAAATGAGACATGTAACGTGACAACTCTGTAACATGTTACACTTTTCTCCAAACATCCATTTCCTCTTTCCTCCCATTTTCCGCCAACAAACTGTAGGGAAACGGATGAATATCCTTATTTATCCCTCCTTCGGCACGCTTCATGTATTGGTAATAATAGGAAGAAGCAAGCTACCCTTCAAACATTTCTTGGCATGAAGGGAATCGGTATTTCTGATTTGACGGACTGCCCGCATGGGCCCCCAAAGGAGGTCATTTTGAAAAACAAAAAAGTCAAAGCCAAACTGGCCAAAGTAGCGAATCGGGGTTGGATGGCCTTATCCGACGAATCCGAGGGGATGGCTGATAGCAAGCCTGACGAACAAGCCGACGATCTGACCTCCGTTTTTAATTCGGATGACGCTCCCCCTTCTTTTCAATCCCATATCATAGCAGAGGACGACGAGGATGACGTTTCCGGTTTTGCACTTTCCCGGGCTCAGGAAAGCACGCTGAGCAAAAAGGGTGAGCATGAAGACACACGAACCCCGGTAGAAGTTTACCTGCGTGAAATGGGAGCGGTTTCTCTCCTTTCGAGAGAAAAAGAGATTGAATTGGCCAAATGCATCGAGGA
>JARRJE010000539.1:0-2713 GCA_037379765.1 Deltaproteobacteria bacterium | reverse complement strand
TCGATCTCGTTGCGAATGGCCTCACGCTCCCGGTCATATCGGGAGGCATCGATCTTGAGGAGCCCCTTCTCGTGGAGTTGCAGCAGCCGGTGCAGGGCCACCCAGCACATCACCTTGGAATAGGTGTGGTGCTTGGGGCCGCCCCGTTCCTCCCAGATGCCGTCGTCCGGCTGGCGCCAGAGCTCGCAGACCGCTTTGCCCAGGCCCTGCAGCATCTTGGCGGTGGCGCTGTCGATCCGGCCGCCCCGGAGGACGTATTCGTAGGCCGCCTGCGCCACCTCGCCGTAAATGTCGAGCTGCAGCTGCTGCACGGCGGCGTTGCCGATCCGCACCGGCCGGGAACCCCGGTAGCCCTCCAGGTACTGAAGCTCCTGCTCGGAGAGGTCGGTTTCACCGTACAGGGAATAGACCACCTGCAGTCGGGGGCGCGTCAGCCGGGTGGTGTAGATGAGCCAGGAAAGAAACGACTCCGCTTCCACCCCGTAGCCGAGATGGAAAAAGGCCCGCAGGGTCATGGAGGCATCCCGCAGCCAACAGAAGCGGTAATCCCAGTTGAGATCACCGCCGATCCGTTCGGGCAGCGAGGAGGTGGGCGCGGCGATCACCGCCCCCGAGGGGGCATAGGTCATGAGCTTCAGGGTGAGGGCGCTGCGGACCACCTGGTCCCGAAAAGGGCCTTCATAGGCGCACTGGTCGATCCAGGCCCGCCACCAGTCGACGGTATTTTCAAGAAGGGCCGCTGCCGTCGGCCCCACAACCGGCAGGGCCATGGGCAGGTTCTCGGTAAAGGCCAGCGAGAGGCTGTACCGCTCTCCGGGACGGAGACGATGACGCCCCCTGGCGCGCTCCCCGTCGCCGTCGAGCTCCAGGGGAATCTCGCTGCGCAGGACCAGGGCCTTGCCGCCGTATTGCGCAAACAGACCCAGCTCGCCGCGTCTCTCCAGGCAGGGGGAAACGCGGCCGTATTCCAGGCGGGGAAAGTAGTCGATTTCCACCTCCGCTTCGCCCTCGATGCCTTCCAGGATGCGCAGGAGGTGGCGTTCGGGAATGAGGCCGGTGTAATGCTCGTGGTAGACCGGCATCAGGTCGGTCAGCTTCCAGAGGCCGGTATCGGTGCGGAAGGTGGTCTCCAGCACATTGGTCCCCTCCACGTACCGGCGGGTGACAATAGCCGGGCCGGCCGACCGGATGGCGAAGTGACCGCCTTGTCGCCGGTCGAGAATGGAGCCGAAGAGGGCCGGGCTGTCGAACCGGGGCAGGCACAGCCACTCGATGACCCCGTCTCGGGAGACAAGCGCCGCGCATCGGCAGTCACCGATGAGCGCATAGTCGCCGATGGGCGGGAAGAGGGGGGACCCCTGGTGGTTCCGGGTGGCCATTCTGCTGTCGCATCTCCGCGTTAGGGGAGGGCATCTGTCTGGAGCCGTGGCAATATGTAAATTCTAAAGGTCTTGAGGTTTTATGGCGATGCCCAGGATGCCGAATCTGGATTCCTTATAATCCGGCAGCAGGTCAAGGCCGCTTTGGGCGAGCAGGTCGCGGAACTCCGGGCCGTGGAAACGGTTTTCGGTGGGATGAAGCAGGAGGCGGCGGAAGAGCGGATTGGCATAGAGCGGGGGGTAAATTTCCTCGAAATAAAACCCCCCGCCCTTTTTCAACACCCGCGATACCTCCCGGATACCGCTCTGCCAGTCTTCGAGATGATGGACGATGCCGTAGTTGAAAACCGCATCGAAGCTCTCCGAGCGATAGGGAAGTTGCTGCGCATCACCGGCCAGCAGCCGCAGGCAGTCAAAACCCGCCGGTTTCCGTTTGCGGCGGGCCAGGAGAAGCATGGCCGGGTCGATGTCCAGGGCATCAATGGCTATCGGCTGAAAGATCTCCCAGATGATCCTGGCGCCGACCCCGCAGCCGCAGCCGATCTCCAGGCAATGGGCTCCGGCCGGCAGGTCCCTCCATTTTTTAAAGAAAGCGGCCTCCCGTCGCTGGACATAGCGGCGCACCCGACTGTTCACCCAGACGCGTTCCGGCCAGTTGACGATCATCTCTTGATCCCCCGGTAAATCTTGGCAATGCCGAAGGTGAGCTTGCGCACTCCCATCCCGCTGAATCCGGCCCGCCCGATCAATTGCAGAAATCCGGCATCGTCCGGGAAGTGATCCACGGAATCGGAAAGATAGCTGTAAGCGTAATCAGTCCGGGAGAGCAGGTTGCCCACCGGCGGCAGGATGCGGTCAAAATAAAAACGGTACAACTTGTCGAGCACCGGGGCCTCGGGATAGGAAAACTCCATGATCAGCAGTTGGCCGCCGGGCTTGAGCACCCGTTGGAATTCGGCCAGGGCCGCATCCATCTCCTCGATGTTGCGAATCCCGAAGGCAATAGTCAGCGCATCCGCGTGGCCGCTCTCGATCGGCAGCCGCCGGCCGTCGCCGACCAACAGGCTGATCCTGTCGCTGAAACCGCGGCCGCTGATCTTTTTCCGGGCCACCGCCAGCATGGCCGGAGAAAAATCCACCCCCACCACCCGGGCGCAAGGATGGTGCCGGCAGATCTCCAGGGCCACCTCTCCGGTGCCGACCGCCACATCGAGGACGAGGCCGGGTCCATCGAGGGTTACGGCCCGGGCCAGAGCGCGCCGCCAAGAGGAATCGCGGCGCAGAGACAGGAAGCTGTTCTGAAAATCATAGGTCGGGGCAATGGTTTCAAACAT
>JARRJE010000538.1:0-2278 GCA_037379765.1 Deltaproteobacteria bacterium | reverse complement strand
AGTACGCTTCACAGGCCTCTTTGTCGGCACTGCTGCCGACGCTAATCGCTAGCATCTGCGGCACGGCTGAACTTTATAGCTATGAGACGCACGGAAAACGGAAACACTACCGCACTTCGCCATGAGCCGGTCGGAGCTCGGCAAAGGCTGCTCAGGTGAACAGAGAAGAAATTTATCGGCCGTTCGCGGCCGCACGAAAAGGATCATAGGACCATGCAGTTGCAAACGGCGCCTCTTTATCTTTACAACACTTTGACCCGCAGGAAGGAGCGGTTTGCGAGCCGGGAGCCGGGGCGGGTGAAGATGTTCACCTGCGGCCCTTCCATTTACAGTTGGCCGCATGTCGGCAACTACCGCACCTTCCTCTTCGAGGACCTTCTCCAGCGCTACCTGGAATACCTGGGCTATCGGGTGGAGCGGGTCATCAATTTCACCGATGTCGAAGACAAGTCCGTAGACGAAGCCTCCCGTCAGGGGCTGAGCCTGGCTGACCTCACCGAGCCGGTGGCCGAGTGCTTCCGCAAGGAGGCGGCCCTTCTTGCCATCGACCTGCCCGAGTTCATTCCGCGCTCCTCGACCAGCGTCGAGGAGGCGGTGCGGCTCATACGGATTCTGCTCGAGAAAGGCTATGCTTATTGGCATGAAGGGGACGTCTTTTTCGACCCCCTCAAATATGAGGGGTTCGGCAAGCTTTTCGGTCTGGACATGAGCCGCTGGCCCAAAAAGAAACGGCGGTTCCGTAAGGACACCTATCCCGGCCAGCGCTGCCGGAAGTTCGCCAACTACTGGCTGCATGGCGGACATGTGCTGGTGGGCGGAGTCAAAATGTCCAAAAGCCGCGGCAACATCATTTATCCCGAAGACCTGCTGGCCAAAGGGCTGACTCCCCGGCAGCTGCGTTTTTCCCTCATCTACGACCACTACCGGGAAAAAATAGATCTGAAGAAGGGGCATCTGGCCGAGTCCGGAGCGAAACTGGACCGTCTGCACCGTTTGATCGACGCTCTCAACCGGCCGGCCGGCACGAAGGCCCATTCGTCAGAAGCGGCGCCGCAGCTCGGCCGCCTGCGGGAGATCTTCGAGGAGCGCCTGAGTGATGATCTCGATGTGTCGGGGGCGGTGGAAGGTTTGGAAAAGGTCCTGGAGGAACTCGTTGCTGCCAAGAAGCACAACGGTTGGCGCGAGGAGGAAGCCCGGCAGCTTCGGCGGGAGTTGCAGCGGATCGATGGGGTCTTGCAGGTGCTGCTGCCCGCCGAGGGGGAAGTGATCACCGCCGCTGCAGGTTTGCGCAAGCGCGACCGTCCGCTATAGCCAGCTATGCGGGCGGGAGCGATCGCGCGAAGATGCGGTGCCGGTGATCACTTCCTAGGGCGCGATCTTCTCGGTGATCATGGCTCCGGTGGTCGGATGCTTGTACCGGATCTCGCCGCGCACCGTACCGGCTTGGACCGGCTGCGAAAGGTGCAGGTCGATCAGCAGGCGGCCGGCCCCTACTCCTTTCAGCAGCCATTTGGCCTCGCCGCTGTTTTGGTTGAAGCGGCTGAATGCAGGCTGTGCCTGCTCGATGGCAGTGCCGGGCGGCAGGTACTGTATCACGATGATGGTGGCCGGCGCCGGTGAGCCGATGGTGAGCTGCAGCTGGATGTGGCGGCCGTCGGCCTGGAGATAGCGGCAGGTGACCGGCCGGTTGGCCGCGCCGGCGATGACCGGCAGAGCCAGCAGCAGCGCCAGGAGGGCACCGGCCGCTCCGAAGTTCCGTAACCTGGTTCCTGGGACAGTCTTCATTCTTTTTATCTCCTTCCTTCGAAAGTTCTTCCTCAGTGCTTGATTTCATAACGGCCGGTGGCCGGGTCCCATCGGTAGCCGTCAGCGGCCCAGATGGAGTCGATCAGCTCCCGGTCGAAGCCGATCCCCTCGAAGTCGCCGAAGTTTTCATACACCGTCAGGATCTCTTCGTCGTCGATCCTGCCGTCTTTGTTCGCATCTGCCCAATGATACGGGGCAATCTCGAGAGAACGGGCTCCGAGGATATCGACGGTCGCCCCCCGGCCCCGGCGCAAGGTCACCTGCCCGCGGAAAGAAAGAACCTCACCGGTCGCCGATGAAGGAGACGTCCGCGCCAGATAAGCGAAGTAGACCGGCTTGTCCCCTGTCTTTCCGATCCATTTGAGAAGCTTATCCGACCGATTGATGCCGGTGAAGGCCGGCTTGCCCTTCAGGGGAGTGACGCCGGCGGGCAGCTCCTCCTTGAGGATCAGCGGTGAGGCCTCCCCTTTGC
>JARRJE010000537.1:870-2386 GCA_037379765.1 Deltaproteobacteria bacterium | reverse complement strand
TCGACCTGGGCCTTGGCACTCTTCAGGTTGGCGGTGGCGGCGTCGAGTGTGGCCTGGCTGATCACCTTCTCCCTGAACTGCTGTTGGTCACGCTTGAAGGTTTGTTCCGCCAATTCCGCCGCTGCCTTGAGGGATTGGAGCCGGGCCTGATCGTTGCTGGCGTCGAGGGCCAGCATCAGGGCGCCCTCCTTGATTTCTTGGCCAGACCGGAAATGGATTTCTTTGACGGTGCCGCTCACCTCCGGAGCCAGGTCCACGCCGTGCACCGCCGTCAGGGTGCCGACCGCCTCCATCTGGGGCTGCCAGTTTTCTTCGGTCGCCTTGATAGTGGAGACGGTCTGCGCCGGCATGCCCATCGACGCCATGTACTTTTTGATCATGCGTGCCTTAAACGCCTGAAAACCGAAGATCCCGCCGAACAACACGCCGGTCAGAATCAGCATGATCACCATTCGCTTGGTCATGAGGAGCCTCTTGGTTCGTTGAAAAGATGGAACTCACGAAATGAGAAAGCGGAGCCGGATGTTTCCGCCCTCTGATCATATTCGTTTTGTCGTTCAGTCTGCCTTTGAAGCTGATGTCGCCTCTGTCACTTGCGGGATCGCCGTTGTTCGTTGCCACCAGCCGCCCCCTAAGGCCTGAAAGAGAGCGGCTGTATCGGCATATCGCTGTGCTTGGGCGGCGACCAGGCTGATGCGGGCCTGGAGATAGTCGCGCTGGGCCACCAGCAACGAGAGGTAACTTATGGCCCCGAGGTCGAACTGTTTCCTGGTCAGATCAAGCGTCGTTTTGGCGGCGGTTTCGGCGTCGGCCTGCGCTCGCACGGAGCGGGCATCGGTCTCCAAGGCTCGCAGCACATCGGCTACATTTTGGAACGCCTGGAGCACTGTCTGCCGGTATTGGGCAGCCGCCTGGTCGTAGGCGGCAATAGCCGCCCGGCGCCTGGCTGAGAGCTCCCCGCCGTTGAAGATCGGCTGGAGCAAGCCGGCCCCCAGATTCCAGATCACGTTTTGGCCGGTGAATAGATCGCCGACATCGGAGGATTCGACGCCATAGCTGCCGCTCAGTGTGATCTGCGGATAGAGATTCGCGGTGGCCACCCCAACTGCTGCACAAGCCTCGTGGAGCAAGGACTCGCTGGCACGAATGTCGGGGCGCTGTCGGACCAGCGCCGAAGGGAGGCTCACTGGAAGCTCTTCCGGCAGCCTCAGCGCTTCCAAGTTGAAACTCGGCAGCCCACCTTCGCTGGGCAGCCGTCCCGCCAGCGCCGCCAATGCGTGGCGGGTAAAGGCAAGCCGTTTCTCGAGCGGCGGCAGAAGGGAACGGGTTCTGGCGAGCTCAGTCTGCTGGGTGAGGACCGAGGCCCGAGGCACGGCACCTAGCTCGAATTGTCGCTCAACCAATGCCAGCTGTTGCCGCTCGGCGGCCAGCATTTCGAGGGTCTCATCGATCTGAGCCCGCAACGACGCTTCCTGGATGGCAGTAGTCGCGAGGTTCGCGGTCAGCGTCAGGTAAG
>JARRJE010000537.1:0-856 GCA_037379765.1 Deltaproteobacteria bacterium | reverse complement strand
CCGCCGCGAGCCGCCGAACAGGTCGAGGTTGTATCCGACGTTGACCGAGGCGTCGAACAGGCTGAATTCAAGGCTGGAACCGCCGAAGCTAGCGCCGGAGATCTTGTTGCGGGAAGCCCGCAAATTACCGTCGACACTGGGATAGAGCAGAGCGCCGCCGGCTGCCCGGAGGTTCTCCCGGGCCTCGGTCAAGGCGGCCTCGGCCGCCGCGAGCGACGGGTTTTCCTTGAGCCCCTGTTTGATTAGCGCATCGAGCTCGGGGGAGTGGAACAACGTCCACCACTGTGAGGTGATCTCTTGCGCAAAGGCGAAGTGCTGGGCAGCACCCCCAGTCACGGGGGCCGTGGCGGTCTGCTCCGGCAGTGGCGAAGCCGTGTAGACCTTGGTGGCTGGGGGGGCCGGGGGCTGGAAGTTGGGGCCGACCATGCAGCCTGTCACGGTGGTCACCGTCAACACGGCGACCAGGAGGCGAATCCACAACATTATTTCCTCTCCCTGTCTCGCGAAACAACAGTTTGTTCTGACGTGCCCGGTTCAAGCCCCGCCCAAAGAGCTTGGACATTCTCCCGGATTCGCAGTTGCCGGGAAGCGGGTTTGGTATCGCGGGCAAGAAGGTGGTCGAGCATCGCGGTATGAAATCCGCTCGCCAGGAGGATTTCCGCTGCCGCCCGGGGGGTTATGGTGGCGTTGACCCGCCCAAGGCGCTGCTCCGCCTGAAGGTAAACGGTCAGGGCCTCTGTTGCGCACTCAGGCCCGCACTTGCGTTCGTTCAGGATTTCCCGGGTTCGCTCCAAAAGCTGAATGTCGGCAAACAGGGAGCAGACGATCGGGGCGATCCGAAACTGAAATTCGTAAG
>JARRJE010000536.1:0-1520 GCA_037379765.1 Deltaproteobacteria bacterium | reverse complement strand
AAAAAAAGAACCGATGACGAACTGTCCGGGTTTGACCGAGGTGACCGCGCTGCCGACCTCCTCGACGATGCCGCAGTACTCGTGCCCCATCGGCGTCGGCTCGGTAGTTGCCTGGATGCCACGGTAGGGCCACAGGTCGGACCCGCACACGCAGGTGGCCGCAATTTTAATGATGGCATCCGTCGGTGCGATGATCTTCGGGTCGTCGCGCTTCTCGAAGCGCACGTCGCGTGGACCATAGAGAATTGTTCCTTGCATGACTTTAACCCCTTGGTATTTGTTGGATTGCTTGATGCTGCTTGTTGCCCACCTTTCCAGCCACTCGACCGACCGCCTTGCCGCCGAGCGTTCCCGGTATCCTGGGACGGAATCCGATCGGCTCTTTCCGGAGGGTCCGGCCCGCCCCTGGGGCTACATCGAATAGCCAGGTTTTTTGTAGAGCGTTTCTTGCTTATCGAGAATATCCGGTTGGTAGACCTTTTCTCTCCAATCCTCCCCCGATTCGATTTCTTCGATGGCGACGGAAACGGAGTCTTCCCCGTAGCCAAGGATGTCGACCACATCCCTGACGATTGTCTTGGCAAGCTGCGCCTTCTGCCGTTCCGACTTGCCGGGCCAGAGCTTGACAACGACATGTGGCATGGCTCTCTCCTTTGCTGCTTCGGGTGATGGCGCGCCCGCTTCGATGGCCTTCCCACCCTTGGAGAGGAGACTGAAGTTGCAGACGATCACCCTTCCCAGGGTTGTGGGCGCTTGCCTTCGGGAACCTTCTCCGTGTAAGCTCCCTTCCCAGTCTCTCTCCCGGTTCTTGGAAAGAGTGCCGGAGTGGTTGATTAATCGCCGTACTGCTCATCGCTGACCTTCTCCATCCATTCGACGGCCTTCCCGTCAAGCTGTTCCTGAATGGCAATGTGCGTCATGGCAGTGGTAGGCGCGGCACCATGCCAGTGCTTTTCACCTGGCGGGATCCAGACCACGTCGCCCGGCCGAATTTCCTCGATCGGACCGCCCCAGCGCTGCACTAAGCCGCAGCCGGCCGTCACGATAAGGGTCTGACCCAGCGGGTGGGCGTGCCATGCCGTGCGAGCGCCGGGCTCAAACGTGACACTCCCCCCCGTTGCCCGTGCCGGATTGTTGGCCTGAAACAGGGGATCGATGCGCACCGTGCCGGTAAACCAGTCGGCCGGGCCTTTGCCGGAAGGATGCGAACCACTTCTTTTGATATCCATTTACCGAATTCCTCCCATTGATTGTCTTCTTGATGTGGGTCTTATTCTTCAATGTATCACTCCAAGGTGAACTACGTATAGACCGATCCTGTTCGTTTCTTGCCTAATCGTACGCCAATGTCGATGATCGATTGTGCGGCCAAGTTCGCTTTGATAGAGTGAGAGTATGAAGGAATCAATGCGAAAAACGGCAGTGGAAGGGGTGTTTGCGGATAAAGACCTTGGGAGTGCGCTCCAAGCGCTGGGGAAGTCTATTGCCCGATGGACCGACGCGGGCGATCAGTATGTGAC
>JARRJE010000535.1:0-1532 GCA_037379765.1 Deltaproteobacteria bacterium | reverse complement strand
AATATATTCGGCCAGGCAATCTGGCTTGCGTGGGGAGGCGAAACATAGGTCCTTAGGATAAGTCCCAGCGACCCCAGGCTCTGCAAAACATAAACCGGGCCGGATGCCAGAAGAAAGACGAGCAGAACGGGCAGGATCTGCTTCCAGGAAACCCGGCCAATGAGCAGGTAAACGGCCATGAGAAACAGATACACGAGAATGAAACCCGGCTGCTGGTACCACCAGGTATAAAAATACATGGTGATGCCGGCGCCGATTGCCAGACCGATATTAGCGCGCCAGGTTTTCTTCTTGTTCATCGGCAGGATGAAACAGGCCACGAGCAAGGGAAAGAAGACGTTGAGCAGGTCGGTATCGACCCGCCCCATTTTCGTTCTGGCATAATAGGCATGATCGAAGGACGCTACGAGGCCCCCCAAAACGGCCGAAGCGCCAAAACCGAGCCGCTTGAAATAAAAGAAAAGTGGAAAGACGAAAAGCCCGGCCAGAATCGGAATGAGCAGCAAACCTGAACGATAATAGTTGCCGCCGGTAAAATTCTTGCCGATGCTGATGAAATTCGCCAGCAGGCTTGGCGTATCCTTGATGGCAAACGGCACCCGGTCCGGATATCCCTTGAGGGGGTCCTTCTTCCCTTTCTCCAGCCGCCCCTCATCCAGTTCCTCGGCCATCTTCAGCCAATAGTAGGAGTCCATGTCCGACATGGCCATCACCCCATCGGCCACGTAATCCTGGCTGTTTTCCATCCAGTACCTGTAATCTGCCAATCGCTGATGGAAGGTGAGACCGTAGACGGCTAGGATACCGAGGAAGAGCAGGAGGGCTGTTCGATTATTCAAAAAGGCAGGGATTCTTTTCATCATGATCGCGAAATGTTATCGGCTCCAAGCCTTTTTGCTCGCGCGATAGGCCAAGAGGAGGTTATCGATCTTGCAACTTCCCCCGATGACAGGGGAAAAATCTTAGGTATAGAAAGTTTGCATATAGGAAAATTCCATTCAGCAAGGAAGCTTACCAAAAGATTAAATCTGAATGATTGCATTATGAAGGAATCCGGGGAAGGACCTTTCCAAGAATAGGTTCCGCATTATAGCTGACAATGATAACAAGCTCATTCTTTTTGTTGCCCATCGGATTTCATGGAGAAATCGATAGACCTGGCTCTGCCCGTCATCACCGTGTTCAGCCTATCGACTTCTCGCCACCCATTTGCAATTCCGAACCATTCATTGCCTCATTGGGCCTTGAAAAAAGATAAAACGGCAGCCCAGCCAGACGGGCAAAAGCAGAGAGGGTTTGAAACAACAAACCGATCAGCGCGCCATTGGAAATGGCGAGGAGCTGCGAAAAAATGAGATCAAATCCCGCCGTTCCTACCCCGAAACCTCCAGCTACTCCGAAAATATTGCTAAAGATCGCCAGTGGGAACACAACGAAGCCTCTCATTGGCTCAACCGTATTGCCGACTGCTTTCACGATGCAAAACAAGGAAGCGCACCAGAACGCATGATTGATGACGGAAAGCCCCAAGG
>JARRJE010000534.1:0-1561 GCA_037379765.1 Deltaproteobacteria bacterium | reverse complement strand
CCTCAAAATCCCGGCCGGGGTCGATTCCGGCGCCCGCATGCTCCTGCGAGGGGAAGGAGAAGGCGGCCGCCGCGGTGGTCCTGCCGGCGATCTGTATGTGGTGCTCCAGGTGGCGCCTCATGAATTCTTCCGGCGGGAAGGCGACGATATCCACTGCACCCTCCCTCTGACCATGACCCAAGCCACCTTGGGCTGCAAACTGGAAATCCCGACCATTCATGGCGTCAAGAACTTGACCGTTCCAGCCGGGAGCCAGCCGGGCCAGATTTTCACTCTTAAAGGAGAAGGAGTGCCGCATCTTAAACGGCACGGGCGGGGCGACATGTTCGTACAGGCGGAGGTCAAGATTCCCGCCGATTTGACCACAAGGCAGGAAGAGATGCTGCAGGAGTTTGCAGAAATCGAGGAGGAGAAGGAAGGGGACCGGCATGAGGAAGGTTTTTTCAAAAAAATATTCCATTTTTCCGGTTAAATAACTTGCCCTCCCTGGTTCCAATAACGGCATGCAGCGAAACCCGAAGCCCGGATCAGAGCTGACCCACTTTGATGCGGCCGGCAATGCCCGCATGGTGGACGTCAGCACTAAAGACGACACTCGGCGAGAAGCTGCCGCCGCAGGCCGAATCAGCATGTCGGCGGAGGCCTATCGGCTGGTGCGCACCGGCGGCATGGCCAAGGGCGATGTCTTGGGAGTGGCCCGCCTCGCCGGCATTATGGCCGCCAAAAAGGTGGACCAACTCATTCCGCTGGCCCACCCTCTGGCTATCCGTAAGGCGGAGGTCGATTTTGAATTCGACGATGAACAACATGCGATTGCGATTCTTGCACGAGTAGGGATCACCGACAAGACCGGTGTCGAGATGGAGGCGCTGACAGCAGTTTCGGTCGCTGCCCTTACCATCTATGACATGTGCAAGGCAGTGGATAAAAGTATGGAGATCGGCCCCATCCGGCTGCTTGAGAAATCGGGCGGCAGGAGCGGCCGGTATCGACGGGCATGAAAGAAATCGAAAGGGATGAATTACTTTCCTTCTGTAAGCTTAACTGCAACAATACAAGGGAGACCTACAGCTATGGATAAAGAGCGCCTGGCCTATTTCAGAGCGAAGCTGGAGGAGATGGCGCAAGCCCTCCTGTCGGAGGCCGAGAAGACGATCACGGAGATGACTGATCACTCTGACAACTATCCTGATCCCACTGACAGAGCCTCCGCCGAATCCGACCGCAATTTCGAGCTCCGCATCCGAGACCGGGAACGCAAGCTGCTGAGCAAAATCCGTGAGGCCATCGAACGGATCGACGGCGGCACATACGGCATTTGCGAGTCCTGCGGGGATGATATTTCCGATAAGCGGCTCGAGGCACGGCCTGTCACCACATTGTGCATCGAATGCAAGACCCAGCAGGAACAATACGAAAAAGCCCAAGGCAGAAACTGATCTCTCATGCCCGAGCTTCGCAAAGATCCGATCCTGGGACGCTGGATCATCATATCCACGGAACGCGGCAAACGGCCGACCGATTTCATCGTGGAACAGAGCACCAGCAAGGGGGGATTTTG
>JARRJE010000533.1:633-2205 GCA_037379765.1 Deltaproteobacteria bacterium | reverse complement strand
GGTGGTCAGTGGATCCTCGGTGAGGTGGCAAGGGATCTGGGTTTCCGCCTGGATCAATTTATTGAGCCCTTGCAAAAGTGAGCCGCCTCCCGCCATATGGATGCCGTCCCGGGCGATATCGGTCACCAACTCAGGAGGTGTTTTCTCAAGAGCCCGCCGCACTGCTTCCACCACCGCGTAGACCGGATCCTGAATGGCCTGTCGAATCTCCACCTGGGATAGACTAACCTCCTTCGGCGAATTGGTGAGCGCATCCTTGCCATAGAGCCGGTAGGTTTCATCAAGACCTTCTACCTGGAAAGCGGACCCCGCTTTGATTTTGCATTCCTCTGCCGTGTTTTCTCCCACCTGCAGTTGGTGATTCTTGAGCAGGTAGCGTATGAGTGCTTCATTGATCTCGTCGCCGGCTACCCGCACCGATTCGCTGTAGGCGACGGATGAGAGCGTGAGCACCGCCACTTCGGTAGTGCCGCCGCCGATGTCGATCACCATCTGCCCCTTGTTCTGCTCGATTTCAAGATGAGCGCCAATGGCCGCCGCCATGGGTTCCTCGATGAGAAATACCTTGCCGACTCCCACTTCCTCGGCTGCTTCCACAACGGCCCTTTTCTCCACCTGGGTGATTCCCGCCGGCACGCATATTACGACTTTAGGCTTAAAAAAGAGGCCCATTCGTTGAACTTTGAGAAAGAACTCCCGGATCATTGCCTGAGTGACCTCGAAGTCGGCGATGACCCCATCTTTCAACGGACGGACGGCTGCTATGTTCTGAGGGGTGCGGCCGAGATAACTCTTGGCCTCCTTGCCAACGGCGAGCACATCGGAAGAATGGATGTCATAGGCCACCACCGATGGTTCGTTCAACACAACACCTTCACCCCGAACATAAATGAGGGTGTTGGCGGTTCCCAAGTCCATGGCCATATCTTTGGAGAAAAAGCTCGGGCGGCTGAAAAAGCCCTCCAATTGCCTTTTTTCTCCTTTGCGGACTCTTCTTTTATAGCGTCTTGATCTGCTGGAGAAAATTCCCATCTCGCTCTCGACCTCCCCCATGGAACTTTTCGCTAAATGACGAAATCCCCTGTTCGTTCCGAAGCCCAGAATACACGCATTCGCTAAAAATTTCCGCAAAAAGAAGGACCGAGATTTTGTCAATCCGCTCAGATGTCACGAAAAGGAGAGTTTCTTTATTTTGGAGGCGGCTAAGGACTTATCAGGTGGTTCCCTCGTCGATGAAGAGTGCCGACTAAAAAGATAAAAACCTTGCGCGGAGTTGACTACTCTTCACGTTAGAAATTCGCGTACCAGAGTTGGAAGAAGCGCTGGGCCACGGCGGCAATCGTCTCCACTTCCCGTGCATGCCAGATAGCAGCCGGTGGCCTGATCAAACCCATTCCTCCAGCTTTCCGGGTCCCGGGTAAATAAAAAGGCACCCCCACGAAATTGGCAAAAGGTCCTAGGGACTCCTCCTTGTTGAGGACAAAAGCTTAGTCTGGGTTAAAAAAAGAAAGATAAGAAAGACCAACTTGCTCCTCCTTTGCCAAGTGGTTTATAAATTCGATTCGACTAATC
>JARRJE010000533.1:0-625 GCA_037379765.1 Deltaproteobacteria bacterium | reverse complement strand
GCCCATCCCAACAGGCCGTCTCGTGAAAAGGAACTGGGAGGGCTCGCACGATGAATGTATTGGCCGGTCCGAATACCTGGCTGGCAGTAATGAATGATGTCTTCCGGTACCACGAAAAAGGCGAAATAAAGCCCCAGCCGATGGCTGACGATTTCCAACCCTTCTTTGAGCAAAGTCTCTCTATTCGTCTTTCGGGCCAGCAATCCGTCCATCTCGCAGGAAAAGGCAAGCAGATTGTCAAGAATTCTCTTTTCCTCCTCCACCTGCTCACCTCGAATCAGGGCCAGCGCGGTTGCCGCCAACTGGTGACATATTTTTTCCTTCTCTTCGGTGAAAAGATAGCTCTTCTTGCTATCCACGTAGAGCACCCCCTCCTTATCAGGCAGGGGGACGGCCAGAAGCGATTTGATTTCTTCATCCTCCAGGTAGAACTTGAGGGTGGTAGTACTTCTGTTGAAATGTTTAACCAGCACTGTTTTTTGTTCCCTGTGTACCCAGCTGACAAACCCTTCTCCCGGCGCCAATTGGCACTCTTTATCTATCTTTTTGCTGAAAGAACGGTAGGAAAAAATTTTTAGTGTTTTTTCTTGGTGATCCGCCGCGGTAAACAAAGCGGCGGTATATG
>JARRJE010000532.1:1371-2946 GCA_037379765.1 Deltaproteobacteria bacterium | reverse complement strand
GTGAGGCATTCGGGCCGGGGGAACTCCGGCGGCTGCTGGCCGAAAGGATCGCGGTAAACCGGCCGCTCCTCACCGGTTACGAGTCCCCGCGCAATCAAGGAGAGAAGAACTTTGCGGGCGCCCGGGTAGACGCGCGCCAGGTCTTTTCGGGCCAGCCAGGTGCGGCCGTTCGCAGCGGCCATCTCCTGCATCAGGGCGAGGGTCTTCCGTTCGGAAGGCTTGAGCTCCTCGTTTTCCTCCGCATCCCGAGCGAAACGTACGCAGTATTCGGTCTTGGCACTCACCGCATCCCGGCCCACTTCCCGAGAGATGGTGACCAGGCCGCGGGCCTCCCAGCGTGCGAACAGCCGCCGGCTTTCCGCCTTGCGCCAGAGAGAGCGAACAGTGCCGGGCGGCAGCTCCCCCCGGCTGAGCAGCTTGGTAAGCCATGGTGTCTCGGCCCCGGTGAGCTCTTTACGGCCCTTGGCGGTGAGAGTGATCCGACGGCCGCTTCCTGGGCTCATGCCGCCGGGCAGGGCGGTCTTGATCACCTCGCCCAGGGGATGGCGGTAGTAAGTTGCAATCCAGCGGTAGAAAGGGATGAGGCTCTCCGGGAATAAGGGAGCGGCATCGAGAACCTCGACCACGGCCTTGGGAGTAAAGCCGGCGGGCGGTTCCTGGGCAAACCCGAGCAGATAACCGGTGACCAGCCGGCCGCCTAAGGGAACCAGCAGCCGCATGCCGGAGGCGAGCCCCGGGGCCAGCTCCCGGGGCACCTCATAAGTGAGGGCATGATCGATTGGGGCGGCCACCGCCACCTCGACATACCGACAGGGAACGGGGTCTATCGGAGGGTTCGAGACGGCGGCGATATCGGCTGAGAAGGACAAGACGGCAAAGGACGACGAAGTTAGAGCGTGGCGGCGACTTCCTTGATGTGAGCGCGGAAGTCCTTTCCGAGCTCGGGATGGCGGAGGGCGAAGGCAATGATCGCCTTGAGGTAGCCCATCTTGTCGCCGGCATCGTAACGGGTTCCCTCGAATTCATAAGCGTACATGGGGCGTTTTTTGGCAAGGGCCTGCAAAGCATCGGTGAGCTGGATTTCGCCGCCGAAGCCGGGGGTGGTTCTGGCCAGCAGCTCAAAGATTTCAGGCTCCAGGACGTAGCGGCCGATGATGGCCATGTCCGAATCGGTGGTGCCGGGGGCGGGTTTCTCCACCAGTCGTTCGACCTGGAAAGTTCTTTCACCGTATGGTCTTCCCTCGACGATGCCGTATTGGTATGCCTGATCCAGGGGAACCCGCTGGACGGCCACGATCGATTCCTGCACTTCATTGAACAGCCGCAGCATCTGCTTGGTGCAGGGCTCTTCGCTCACCACCAGATCGTCGCCCAGGAGTACCACGAACGGTTCATTGTCCACCACGTTTCGCGTTGTGAGGATGGCGTGCCCGAGCCCCAGGGGCTTCTTCTGGCGCACGGATACGATGTCGATGAGATCGGCGAGGTAGCGCAGCTCCTCACACAGCTTTTTCTTGTCCTTGCGCTCCAGCAGGACGTCGAGCTCGAAATTATAATCGAAGTGGTTCTCGATGG
>JARRJE010000532.1:0-1276 GCA_037379765.1 Deltaproteobacteria bacterium | reverse complement strand
GGACTTGCCCTCGCTGGTCACCAGAATGACCTGTTCGATGCCCGAGGCCACCACCTCCTCGACAATATACTGGATGGTCGGCCGATCGACGATGGTGAGCATTTCCTTGGGAATCGCCTTGCTCGCAGGCAGAAAGCGGGTGCCGAGGCCGGCCACCGGGATCACCGCCCGCCGGACGCGTTTGGAATGAGGGGGCTGCCGTCTTTCGATATGGGCATCTTTCTGGACATCTTTTTGTTCATCAGTCATTCGTTTCTTCCTTCCCGTTGGTTGTGCAGGTACAGAATAAAGAATATGCAGAATATAGCCGGTCCGCCCGGCAACTGCCACCAGAAGATAAATCGAGGTGATCGGCACCGCGGATCACTTCCGGTTTTCTGGGGTTTTAATTCCAGTTCGTTGTTCCTCCTATTGGTCTAAGATAAATCTGATGAGGAGGCGATGAATCCAGTTTATACTGTGAAACTGACCCAAACAAGTTTCGGTGGAATTTCACTTGAAAAGACCAGACTGCGAAGCGGTGCAGCAGCCTAAACCGTTCATGCATCCTCTCGTCAAAAAAACCGGAAAAATCATCCGCAGCCGGGGCCTGATTTCCCCCGGCGACAGGGTGGTGATCGGCGTCTCTGCCGGTCCCGACTCCATGGCCTTGCTGCGGGTGCTTGCCGAATTGCGTGAAGAGTTTTCCTTTTCACTAGTGGCGGCCTATCTCGATCACGGGCTGCGGCCGGGAGAGACCGATGAGGAGATGCGGTTGGTGGCTGAAACCGCGGATTCGCTCAGCATTCCCTGTCGCTTGGCCGCAGCCGACGTAAAAGGCACGGCCAGGCAGGAAAAGCTGTCCATCGAGCATGCCGGACGCCTCCTCCGCTATCATTTTTTCGAGCGGGTGGCTACGGAGGAGGGGGCTGCAAAGATCGCCATCGCCCACACCGCCGACGAGCAGGCTGAGGAGGTGCTGATCCGGCTTATCCGGGGCACCGGCCGGGCCGGGCTTGCCGGCATGAAGACCATCCGCGACGGCCGGATCATCCGGCCTTTTCTGTCGATCCCCAAAGAAGAAATCCTTGCCTACCACGAAGATCGAGATATCCCCTGGTATGAAGACAGCTCCAACCGGGACCGGCGTTACCTCCGCAACCGGGTCCGCCTCGATCTCCTGCCCGAGCTGGCCCGGCGGTTCAACCCTAATATCGGGCGAACCCTGATCCAGACCGCCGCCATCCTCGGCGATGAGGAGGAATTGCTGGCCGATCTCACCGGCCAGGCGTATGGG
>JARRJE010000531.1:0-1868 GCA_037379765.1 Deltaproteobacteria bacterium | reverse complement strand
TTGCAGGCACGGCCGTTAATATGCTGACCCCATCCGACGGCCGGCTGTTGTTCGAGGCGATCTTCGATTCCATCGGCGCGGGGACATTCCTGTACATCGCGACCCTTGACATCATCCGGACAGAGTTCGAGCTTCCGGGCGATAATTGGCAAAAATGGCTATTGGCCGCAGCGGGTTTCAGCATCATGGCGGTCCTCGCCGTGTGGATTTGAACGGCATCGGGTGAAACAGATTCAACCGCCGCCGGGAGTTTCCGTAGTGCTGTTTTTGAATACTTGCGAGGTACCTTGGGTCCGGTTATGGCCGCTCCGATTTGACTTGTATCCCCCCTTCCCTTTCCTCAGAATAACCTTTCCCAAAAAAGGATGAGCCAGATGGCGAGCATGTTGACCAGGGCAAGAAAGACGGCCGCAGAACCGAGATCTTTTGCTATCCCTGATAACTCATGATGTTCACTGCCTATTCTGTCTACCACGGCCTCAATGGCTGAATTGATGATCTCTACAATGAGCACCCCAAAGACGCTGCCAATCAACAGGGCCTTGCTGGTCATGGTTTCCCCGAAGATGAGACCAACGGGGATCAAGAAAAGAGCCAGAAGCACCTCCTGCCGAAACGCTTGCTCGCGAGCAAACACCGCACGAATCCCTTGGAGTGAATAAATAAGGGCTCTATAGAGGCGAAGGATATCGTTTCTTTTTTCTGTCATATCCCTTCCGGGTGCTTCTCATAATAGCCTAAAGATAAATGGATAGTTCTTTCTCATGTCGTTCTGGATCCGGGTCAGGGATTGATTCAACTGTCTCGATTTTTGAGATGTAATCGAATGGCAGTTCGTGTTCCTCGGCCCCCAGCAAAACATGCTTCTTATACCAATGGTAAGGCTTCAAAGAAGGATCTATTCGGGTGGCATAATAGGTCTTTGCTTCGATTTGATCCCCGTTTTCTAAAACGACCGTCACCAGTTTTTCTTCATACCCGTAGCCCAGGCCTTCTTCACGGTCGAGGGCTGATTTTTCCGATGCAGAAATATCAAAAACCACCCCAAAAACATGGTGGCCCTGGTTTCCGGTATGCTCTGCATCGCACTTGGCAGTGCCATCTTGGCCTTTTTTATGAAAACGTAATCGATGCCCGGGCAACTTCCCGATGGCCACAAACTGAGCCGAAGGGACTCTGGCAATCAATCGCGGTGACGACATGTTGGAGCCGTATGAGAAATATTTGATCGTTGTCATGGGAGTAACGCCGTTTTCGATTACCTTCTCTCGATTTTGACCCCTACCCTTCGCAATTTGTCCGAAATTCCCTTATTGAATTCAAAAATAATTCTGTCCCCTTTTTCTTTTTCTGACGGGGATCATCCAGGGCCGCTTCAGGCTGTCCACGGAAAAGAGGCCCGGCTGAGGCTCCCGCGGCTTTGTGCCGCTCGCGGTGAGACCCGTATACTTGTGACCTTTATCGGGCCCCGCAGACACGTACCGATTCCAGAAATCGAGTTTCAGAAACTTCCAGCTTCCCCGTTCCCAACTGCAGCATTGACCACAGCCGCAGTAGGCAGTCGTAACCATCGGTCTCGCCACCGGCCCGGCGGCACACCCGGAGAGCAGCAATATTGCCGCTATCATTCCCGCCGCCGCCAGCCAGCCGGAAAATCTTTTGTCGTTGCAACTGTGCAAGAGAATCTCCTGTTTCAGTCGTTTTTTGGTCAGCCCAAAAACGGAGCGATGGACTGGCTTCAGCAAAGGGAATTTGTCCGAAATTCCCTTATTGAATTCAAAAATAATTCTGTCCCCTTTTTCTTTTTCTGACGGGGATCATCCAGGGCCGCTTCAGGCTGTCCACGGAAAAGAGGCCCGGCTGAGGCT
>JARRJE010000530.1:0-1607 GCA_037379765.1 Deltaproteobacteria bacterium | reverse complement strand
GCTGTGAGGTCTATGGAGAGGCCAGTTTGTGTTGGTGCTTGCGGGTGGATTCCGCTTCCGCTAGGATAGGTGCATCCCCAGTATCCATCAGCTATATGTGTCGTGATCCAAAGCAGCCTGGGGGATAACGGATCGAAAGAGCCTCGGTGCGGCATCAATGCCAGAGAGAAGGAAATGGAAACCTATTACACCCCGAAGGATCTGAAGAAGTTCACGGATATCGGCGGCGAGGCCCCGGAACTGGCGCAAAAATTCTTCGATTACTACAACGCGGTCTTTTCCGAGGGGGAGCTGACTGAGCGGGAAAAGGCGCTCATTGCCCTGGCCGTGGCCCATGCCGTGCAATGCCCTTACTGCATCGACGCTTATACCCAGGCCTGTCTGGAAAAGGGCTCGAATGCGGGAGAGATGACCGAGGCCATCCATGTTGCCACCGCCATCCGCGGAGGCGCGTCCCTGGTTCATGGCGTCCAGATGCGCAATGTCGCGGGCAAACTCTCCCTTTAGGTCATGACGGACAGGGGAGGGGGGAAATGAATTACAGCGGTTTGGCAGAGGAAGCATCGGTCGAACCATTCGCCCACCGGCTGACCAGACACGGGCTCGATCTGAGGCGCGGCGAAACCCGCACCCTGCAGGTGAATGTCGGTCTGCTTTGCAACCAGGCCTGCCGTCATTGTCACCTGTCGGCCGGCCCCGGCAGCAGGGAGAGCATGGACCGCCAAACCATGGCGCAGGTCGTTTCTTTTGCGGCGAGTCATCGCTTCTCATGCATCGACATCACCGGCGGCGCCCCGGAAATGAATCCCGACCTAGGTTTCCTGCTCTCCAAGCTTGTGCCCCTCGCCCCCCGCGTGATGCTGCGTTCCAACCTCACCGCCTTGGCTGAAAAACAAGGCGAAGAATTGCTCGCGCTCTGCTTGCGGCATAAGGTGGCGATCGTTACCTCGCTGCCCGCTCTCAACGCCGGCCAAACCGATGCCCAGCGGGGTAAAGGAGTGCTGGCAGAGAGCATTGCCATGCTCGACAGGCTCAACGATCTGGGCTACGGCCGGCCGGAGACAGGGCTCGAGTTCGATCTTGTGGTCAACCCCACCGGTGCCTTTCTGCCCCCTGCCCAGTGCCAGGCGGAACAAAAATTTAGAAGGGATCTCGAACGCAAGTGGGGGCTTGCATTCACCCACCTGTTCACCTTTGCCAACGTGCCCCTGGGCCGGTTCAGGAAATGGCTCAAGGACTCGGACAATTTTGCGCCGTATATGGAGCGGCTGGCTGGGGCTTTCAACCCGGCCACCATCGAGGGGCTCATGTGTCGCACCCAGGTTACAGTCTCCTGGGACGGCTACCTCTACGACTGCGATTTCAACTTGGCCGCCGACCTGCCGGCCGGCGCCGTCAGACAGCATATCGCCGAGGTGCCTGAGCGTCCCGCCCCCGGCGGGTCCAGCGCTACAGGCGATCACTGCTATGCCTGTACAGCGGGGGCCGGATTTACCTGAGGCGGCTCGATCGCCGCCTAGTTGAGGCTGAAGAAAACGGCCTAGGAATGCCCTGTTAAGAAGCGAGAAAGTGAAGAGGGTTAGTAGATAAGAAAAAGACATGATAAC
>JARRJE010000529.1:0-1646 GCA_037379765.1 Deltaproteobacteria bacterium | reverse complement strand
GCCACTTAGAAAAGGAAACCGGCAGCCCAGTGCACGAGGATGTCTTCCTCAGTGAAGTGAACGGATATCAGATCGCCAGGACAGCGCCAATATCGGGCCGCCCATCGGAAAATATGGCGAAACCACCTGAAGAAGTTCTGGAGATGATGGATCAGATTGTGGAGCAGCCGGAAGTCCTCCGATGCTCATTTCGATACGGCCTCTCCGACTGAAAAATACGTAGCAATTTTCCCGATCAAATAGAGGGAAGCAGCTGTAAAGCAAAAAGCCGAAAACAGATGATGATCCAAGGCCGGCCCCCAGCTGGAGAAAACGGCATCAAAAACACTGGCTTCTTTTCCTGGTCTTGCAAGTCATGTCCCTTCGGAAAACCCAGGAATAACCGTTTTCCCCGTCTATAATCAATTCCCTGCAGCCCCGGTCTTTTTTACAGCTTGGCCAGCCGGTCGATTTTCTTGATCAAGTCTTCCGCCTGCTTGTGGATCTCATGATCAGTAGGTTGCTTGGCTATGGCTTGTTTGAGGTAGTGCTTGGCGATTTTCGGTTCCCCCTCCTGCCAGTGGTAGACCCCAAGGTAATAATAGGCTTCTTCCGTGTGGCCCTGGGCGGCCCGCAAGCGGCTGAGCTGGTAAAAAAGTCTTGAATAATCGGGCAATTCTGGCAGAAGGCTTTGATAAATCTTGCCAGCTTCGGCCAACTGCCCGAGCTGCTGCAGGGTACTGGCCAGATAAAACGAGGCATAAGCCGAATCGGGCATGGCAGCCCGCGCCTTGCGGAAAAAGGTAAGTGCCTCCTGGAAACGGCCGGCCTCGAATCGGAGAACCCCCAGGTCGGCGGTGAGGATTGGCTTATCGGGGTGGGCAAGGATCACCTTTCGGAGCATCTCTTCCGATTTTTCGAAATTGGCCGTGACCTGGTACAGTTGGGAAAGACCGTAGTAAGCCATATTGCCTGGCTTGCCGTTCTGCGCCTTCTGCTGGAGTAAAGGCAGCTGAGATATGGGATCCCCGGTGCGGCTGAGCACTCGGTATTTGATGCGGAGGAAGTCGAAATCCTCCCGGGCCGGGTAAGTTCTTTTTTCGGTAAGGAGCAGGTCCTGAACATAATGGAGACGAAGATCGGGCTCGGGATGGGTCAGGAGATAGGGCGGAATAGACGGCTGATAGCGGCCCAGATTGCGTATCTTTCGGAGCATGCTCTCCATGGCGTGCGGATCCCGCCCCATCTTCTCCATGTAACTGAATGCAAGGCGGTCGGCCTCTTCCTCGTCCTCGCGGCTGAACTTGAGGTTCATAGAGGCCCCGGCTGCCATTCCTCCCGCCATGAGGGCCTGGGAGAGGGCCCCGCCTCCGAGGGCGATTCCGGCAAGGATGAGAGCAGCGGTGCCGATGCTCAACTTAGAGCTCTTGGCCATCTGCTGGGCAACGTGACGGCTGGTGACATGACCGATCTCGTGTGCCAGCACTCCAACCAGCTCATCTTCGGAGTCCATTGCCTCCAGGAGGCCGGAATGGACGAAGATGAGCCCGGACGGAGCGGCGAAAGCATTGAACTCCTTATTATCAATCACGAAAAAATGATAATGGAAATACTGTGGCCCTGCTGCCTTGAGAATCTTCTGGCCCAACCGATTGATGTACTGGCTG
>JARRJE010000528.1:0-1656 GCA_037379765.1 Deltaproteobacteria bacterium | reverse complement strand
CTTCTGCACCAACACGGCCATGGCCTTATGATAATCCCTTTCCACTTTGAGATTCGAGATCGAGCAGTAGCGTTGCGTGGTGGTGACCCAGCTGTGGCCGAGCAGATCCTGAATGGTGGCCAGTTCGGCTTCAGCATTGAGCAGTTGGGTTGCCATGGTGTGCCGGAGACAGTGACACGAGACTTTCACGCCGCTTTTCCGAGCATAATATTCCATTCTCTTCTGAATGCCCCTGGTTGAAATGGGCTGCCCTTTGCAATTGCCCTTTTCCACCAGAAAAACCTTCCTGCTTTTGCTCACGGGCCTGAGGCTAAGGTAGGCGCCCAGTGCCTCCAGGGCGTCTTGGCTGATAAAGACCACCCGATCCTTTCCCCCTTTGCCATTTTGAACCGTGATCCGCTTGCGGCGCAGATCCAGACAAGCAAAAGAGAGATTTGCCACCTCCTGGACCCGCATCCCACTTCTAAGCATGAGCATGAAGATGGCTTTATCCCGGACGCTCCTGACAGTCTCGAAAAACCTACTGACCTCGTGATCTTGGAGACAGTGGGGCAAGGGCCGGGGAAGCCGAAGAGCCACTCCCTTTTTCACCGGGTTGGGGATATCAAGGCCCTCATAATTTCTAAGATAGTTGTAGAAAGCACGAATGCTCCACAAGTGGCAATTAATGGTTTTGGGATGCAAATGCCGGCTCAGAAGAAAATCGATGTATTCGCCTACATGCGCGGGGGTGGCTTGTTCCACTTGCACCGGCAGCCAGGAATGGAAATGCTTCAGCATGCTCATATAGTTCTTCACCGTATGCGGGGAGCAGTTCTTTCTCTTCAGAAAACGCCGGTAATTGATGAGGCAATTAGTAATTTCCATGGATCTCTCCTTTCTCTATAAGAGCCATGGCGTGGAAATACTCTTGCTCCCTGGTCCTGTCGGTAAGCCTGGCATAGTGTCTGGTTTGCATGATGCTGGCATGGCCGAGGAGCTGCTGCAAAACCTCCAGCCGTAATCCCGCATTCAACAGCTCGCTGGCAAAGGTATGCCGCAGCCGATGCAGCGAATAGCCCTTGTGCGCCAGGCCCGCCTTCTCCAGCCATTTTGTAAAGATCCTTCTTGCCCCAACATAGGTGATGCTGCATCCCTTCCTCACGATGGAATAGAAGAGATGCTTTCGTTCCGGATCTCGTATTCTGAGCCACGCCTTTAAAGCCTCTTCGGCATCGTCGCTGTAGTAAACGACCCGTCCGCGGCTGTTCTTCTCGCCCAGGTAGATCATGATCTTACGTTCGTTCAGGTCGATGTCCGTGACTCTCAAGTCGAGCAGCTCTCCTATCCGCATGCCGGTCCTGAGAAGCAAAAGGATCAACGCCCGGTCGCGGACGTCGTCGATAACCGAGACCAATCTCTTGACGTCCTCGGGGTCCATGGCACGAGGGAGCATATCAGGCAGTTTGAACTTGATCTTCTTGGCGAGAAGCTCCGGATCGATGATTTCAGCGGCCGATAAGAACTGGAAAAAGGCATAGATGAGTTCCAGCTTGCTCCTGATCGACGTGATCTTCAGGCCTTTATCCTGTTCTTGCTCGGTGTAACCCTCCAGGTGATTCCTGCGGATATCCTCCAGCCGATCTACGCCATGACTTTGAAGATAGGAGAAAAAAG
>JARRJE010000527.1:0-1662 GCA_037379765.1 Deltaproteobacteria bacterium | reverse complement strand
CGATGGCCTTGAAAAAGTCTTCATCGGCGCGGATATCCACATCGACCGGCGAGAATTGGTCGACATCACTGGCCCAACTGACATTCATTTTCTTGAGGGCGGCGAGCCGTTTCATAATGTCCCGCAAGGGCACCGGCCCGGTTGTCGAAGAGATGTCGGCACCCACCTTGATGATCGCATCATCCTCCTGTCCCAGGGCCTGAGCCTCTTCCGGTTCATCGATCACGTAGTTTGGCCGCTGAAATCGAACCGGCAGTTGCATCGTGGCCTGGTTTGTGGAGGCGGCCGCATTGGTTGCAGGAGATGGAGAATCCTTCCCCATTTCCGATGCCTGAGCGGCCGACTGGTCCCGCGCGAGCTGTTGAGGCGGCGGTGACGGTGAAGGGGCGCAGGCGGCGAGCAGGAGGATCAGGGCACCCAGCCATCCGAGACGTCGTATTATTTTGCTCATGGTCTTCTTCTTGTTGTATTGACGGTTTTTCCGCAGCCGGAATTTGCAGCCGGCGGAGCCGTATGGTCCGTATCGCTTCACCGATTGGCGACAGCCATCCTTCCTTGGATGTACCGTTTGAGATCGGGGGGAATCTTAAAGCCGGAGAGAAGAACGGCCCTGTATTCTTCGTTTGCCTCTTTGCTTCTTCCCAACTTATCGAGCAGCCGGGCTTTTGCGACCATACTCTCCAGGGTGTCCCCTTGAATTTCTTCATGTTTGGCGAGCAGCGCCAATGCAGTCTTGAGATGACCGTTGTTTTCGCAGAAGGCGGCATAGCTCAGCAGCGCTTCGCCGTTCGGTCGACTGCCGGCAACGGCCAGATCGAAATATTTTCTGGCCTCATCGGTTTTTTTCATATTGGCCAGCCCGATGGCGGCTTGGAGGGCCGCTTCCGAATTGTGGGGATCCAATTCAAGAGCGGCCTTGGCATAATGTACCGCTTTCGCATTTTGGCCGAGCTGCACCAAGGCCAGGGCGGCGATTCGTCCGGCAAGCTGCTTATTTTTGGGCCATTTAGCGAAGGCCTCTTCATAAAGAGGCAAGGCGGCATCATACCGGCCGGCCCGATATTGTTCATTGCCCCGAAGGATCAGCTTCTTGGCATCGATGATCTCTTGAGGAGTTTCCTGTTTCTTTTTGATGCTGATGGCCTCTTGCTTCAGGACCGAGCCATTGGGCGCGATTGCCAGGTTGTCGGCTGGTCTTTTGGGCCAGGTGTAATTCTTGCCCTTGGGCGAAATGACTATGGTATTGAAGCGGTCCTCCTTTTGCAGGTCCTTGAGGTTGAGAATCACATCCAGCACGAAATCCCAAGGCACGTTGTTGAGGGCCAGAGTAAGAGTGCCTTGGACCCCCTCATCGACCACGATGTTGCGCCCGCTCACTGCACCGATTAGACGAAAGACGTTATGGAGATCGATTTTGTAGAAATCAACGCTGATTCTCTGCGCTGTGTAACCGGCCATCGCCAGTTCGTCCAGCGGTGCAGCCGACCGCTGGGCCTTCTCGGGAACGGCAGAGGCAGAAGAAGCCGGCACTGGCCCTTTTTGCTGGACCTTTTTAGGATGAGAAGCGGCTGGAATTACAGGTTCGATTTTAGCCGTTTTCATGACCTTTTTAGGATGAGAAGCGGCGAGAATTGCAGGTTCGGTTTTGGCCGATTTCAGGTT
>JARRJE010000526.1:0-1670 GCA_037379765.1 Deltaproteobacteria bacterium | reverse complement strand
GCGGGCGCAGAGTCTCACTCATCAGCTTCTCACCTTTGCGAAGGGCGGCGCCCCGGTCAAGAAAGTCATCGCTGTTCCGACCCTCGTCAGGGATGCGGTTGAATTTGCTCTGCGGGGCTCCAAGGTAAGAGCTGAAAGCTTCTTCCCTCCCGATCTTCGGTCGATTGAGGCGGATGAGAGTCAGTTGAACCAGGTGATCAACAACCTGGCCCTCAACGCCATCCAGGCCATGCCCGAGGGAGGGGTCCTTTCCGTTGCCGCGGCCAACGTAACTCTGCGGTCAAAGAACAACGTGTGCCTGGCGGCCGGTGAATATGTCCGGATCGACATCAAAGATCAGGGAGTGGGCATATCTGAAGAGGACCGTGGAAAAATTTTCGATCCCTATTTTACGACCAAGGAAAGGGGCAGTGGTCTCGGTCTAAGCATTTCTTTCTCCATTATCAAAAGGCACGGGGGGACGATCACTGTCGATTCCATGCCGGGAGAGGGAAGCACCTTTTCGATTTTTCTTCCCGCCTCAAAAGAGAAACCGGTCTCCCTTCCGAAGGAGGAGCACCAAGAGGCCGTGTCCGGGGTGGGCCGGATTCTGGTGATGGATGATGAAGAAACAGTCAGGGACGTAATAGCTGAAATGCTGCAATATTTAGGCTATCGGGTGGAAACAGAGAAGGATGGGGCAGCAGCGATTACCGCTTACCGGCAGGCCCTCGCCGCAGGGGAGCCTTTCGCTGCGGTGATCGTCGATCTCACCATTCCGGCGGGAATGGGAGGTAAGGAGGCGGTGCGACATCTTCTCGAAATTGATCCACAAGCAAAAGTCATCGTTTCGAGTGGCTATGCCAATGATCCGATCATGTCCGATTTCGCCGATTATGGGTTCAAGGGAGTGATTCCAAAGCCATACAAACTGGATGAGCTTGGCAAAAAACTCGGGGAAGTGCTCAGCTGCAAAGGGGAGCAATCGCCTTCGCTTTGAGAGGATGCCAAGTACATGTCTCATACACCCACCCCAGCGGCTCGAACCGCTAGGGCGGTGTAGCTTTTCCGCTATTTGCCCTCCGATCATGGGCAGCAAACCCGCATCCCGGTGCGGTTTACGAGCCGCCGCGCCCTCCATTGCGAATCTATACTCCTACAGAAGCTCCAGTGGTCTGAGTTTGGCTGGATTCCTAAAGCGATTTTTTCATGTTAGTCCAACAAAGTCCTGGACTACACTGACCACAATAAGGTCACTTGCCACAAGTAAAAGTTTTTTCATCGTTTTTTCCCTTAGCAGAACCTTTGGATGCCCTGTTTCCCCGATACCTCTGCTGCATATTGGAACTTTTCGAGAATTCCATTTAACCCCCATTGGCGGCGACATTCGCGGACCTGCGTTGTCAAGCGTTGGTCCGATCCCTACCCCTCGATCCCCGGCAGATTGGCCACCCCCGGCTCGACTTGGACCTGCAGGCAGACATTGGTCAGCGCGAAAAGGACATACTGGGAGACCAGGGAGATCAAATCGACGAAGTCCCGCGAGCCGAGAACGCTTTTGGTGCTATTCCACAACTCCGGCGGAAGATATCGGTCGTTCATGAAGGCGTCGGTGAGGTCAAGAAGGGCGCGCTCCCGCGCCTCAGAGAATGCACCATAGGAACCGTGTCGAATAGCATCGAGTTCCGTAT
>JARRJE010000525.1:0-1674 GCA_037379765.1 Deltaproteobacteria bacterium | reverse complement strand
AGGGCGATAGTAAAAACGAATAACTAAAATTAGCAGCTTTGGCACCGGAATGCAAGAGCGGGGCAAGGTGACCAAACTATCGGAGATGGTTGGCGGCTCGGATTTGCTGCAGGAAGGCCGTGCAGAGAGGGGAGAGTTCCCGGTGTCGTCGTTTGACGAGATAGAAGGGGCGGTGCATCTCAATACCCTCGATGGCCACGGTGGCCAAGGTTCCACGTTCGAGATCCTCGGTCACTGCCAGTCGAGAGAGGATAGAGATGCCGATTCGGGCCTTGATGCTTTGGCGCACTGCCTCGGTGCTTCCCATCTCGGCCACAACCGGTAGACGGGAGAGGTCGGCGCCGTGTTCGGCGAGAATCTTGCTCATCACTTTGCGGGTTCCGGAGAAGCGTTCCCGCATGATGAACGGCTCCTGGAGCAGCTCGGCAAGCGCCACTTGGGAGCGACGGGCCAAAGGGTGCTCGGGGTGGGCAGCCACCACCAGCTCATCGGCAAAAATCTCCTCCCATTCAAGGGTGGCCTCGTTCCACCGGGCGCCGATCACACCCAGTTCCAGTTCGCCGTTGAGAACTCCTTCGGCGGTTAGCCGGGAGTTGGTAATGCGGAGAGTAGTCTGGATATCCGGGTATCGTGCCTTGAAGCTGCCGATTAGAGGCGGCAGAATGTAAGTGCCGGGGATAGTGCTCGCTCCCAGGGTGAGGTGACCTGCCAGCTTTCCGCTGTAATGTTGGATGGACTGGAGGGCCTCCTGGCGAAGCTGCAGAAGTTCCAGTGCATATCGATAAAGGATTTGACCGGCCGGAGTGGGCAGGGCCTCCCGGCCCAGTCGATCCACCAACTTTTGCCCCACCATTTCCTCCAGGCTGCGGATATGCTCGCTCACCGTCGGCTGTGAGAGATAAACCGCCTCGGCGGCCTTGGTGAAGCTTTTCAATTCCACCACCCTGCAGAAAACCTCCAACCGGTGTAGATCCATGATTAATTGTCCTCCTATTCACCGAAATCGCCGGCCCTGGCGGCCGCCGCGTGTGGCCCGTCGAGTGCCAGGGTACCTATTTGGCTCTGGAAATCGTGGCCGTTCGGATATTGGAAGAGGCGAAGGTCAAACTGGGGGACCGCCGCCAGCAAGTGATCGAAGATGTCCGCCTGGATGGCCTCGTAGTTGGCCCATGCCACATCATTGGCAAAAACGTAAATTTCCAGGGGCAGACCTTGTGGGGTAGGGGCCAGTTGGCGAACCAGGAAGGTCAGCTCCTGGTGGATTTTGGGATGGGCCTTGAGGTAGGCGATGCAGTACGCGCGGAAAACTCCGATGTTGGTCTGTCTCCGGCCATTCACCGCCAGGGAGAGATCGGTCTGGTGCTCCCGGTTGGCGTCGTCGATCTCCTCCTGCTTGCGTCGGATATAGTTAGAGATGAGGTCGATCCTGGAAAAGTGGTCAAGCATCTCGGGCGTGCAGAATTTAATCGAGCCCATGTCCAGATAAAGGGCGCGCTTGATCCGACGGCCGCCGGCTTCCTGCATCCCCCGCCAGTTCTTGAAGTGGTCAGAGATGAGAACATAAGTGGGGATGTTGGTGATGGTCTTGTCCCAATTGCGCACCTTGATCGTGTGGATGGAGATGTCGATCACGTCGCCGTCGGCATCGTACTTGGGCATCTCGATCCAGTCGCC
>JARRJE010000524.1:0-1677 GCA_037379765.1 Deltaproteobacteria bacterium | reverse complement strand
TCGACACGGTTTGCAGCGTTGCCGAGCTGTTGAAACCCCATCAATGTATATGGAGATGGGACTGCAGAGAAATATTCCACCATGGCGGCGATCGCATCATCACTAAGGTAATTCATCAGACGCGCCTTCCAATAGTACTGACGGCCGCGAGGAAAGAGATCGTCTGTCATGGCTTGGAGTTCTGTGTAGGGCATAAGGCTGATCCGATCCTCGAGCGGAGGGCCAAATTCCCTCAAGGGTCGTAGGACTTTTTCCCCGTTCTCTCGGGAGCCGTTGTAGCAGACGGTGATGCCGACCATACGGGAGCCGTCCGGTGCGGTGAACAGAGCACCAAGTGTGTTCACCTCATCAGGGATCGAAGTGGAGAACTCGCTGTAGAACTTGAGAACCTCTTTGGCTCTCTTGAAGGGATGGATCACCATCCCCGCCAGCACTTGACCGACTGGGTGGAGCTGGTACTCGAAGGAGGTGACAATGCCGAAATTCCCGCTCCCACCACGCAGGCCCCAGAAGAGATCCTCATTCTCTGTTGCGCTGGCTGTCAGGAGGCGGCCGTCGGCGGTCACCACGTTAGCCGACAGCAGGTTATCGCATGCCAGGCCGTACTTTCCCGCGAGCCAGCCCAGGCCGCCCCCTAAGGTAAGGCCGGCGATCCCTGTGTCCGAGTTGGTGCCCCCTGTGGTTGCCAGGCCGAACGCTTGGGTTTCATGGTCAAAATCGCGCCATCTGGCGCCACCTTCTGCACGTGCCTTCTTCGTGTCGGGGTCGACGCGGACGCCCTTCATCAAGGAGAGGTCAATCATCAAGCCGCCTTCGCATACGGCATGTCCCGCAACACTGTGGTCGCCCCCGCGAACCGACACCAGGATATTGTGAGTGCGGGCGAAACGGACGGCATTGATCACATCGGCGACCTCGGTACAGCGGATGATGAGAGCAGGTCTATGATCGATCATGCCGTTCCAAACGGTACGTGCTTCGTCGTATCCTGCAACACCGGCATGAAAAAGCGGTCCGCGTACACTGTTCCTGAATTCCTGCACAGTAGCCTCATCAAGAACTGTCTCTTGGCCTCCGGTAGTAAAAATTCGCAGCTCTGCCATTTTAACCCCCATGACTTGGTTAACCGGTGACGGTACTCCCCCGAACAGGACGACCGTGGAGAGATCAGATGGCGATGCGCCAGAACAAGTCCGGTCAGGATAATAACGATTTATCCCTGATTCTCTCCAAGTCTAATTTTATGGCAGAACAGCGGTTCTAAGGAAGGACTTTCCATGGACCCGGGATGGACGTCCATAATTCCAGCCTCGGAAGAAAACAAGTTGTTTTAGGACGTATATCCCATTCTTTTTTCAGACCCGTTTCTAGATTCAGGCATAAATACCCAAATGTCTAGCCTGACCAGTTCACCACGCAGGCAAGGTGCTGTACTTATCCTAGAAAGAAATCGGGAAGATATGAACCCAAGTTCGGGTGGCCGGTGGGTGGGGCGGGCAGGCAGGTTTTGCTGACAGATTGGACCTGATCGAGGACATTAATTAAGTATGGTGTCCCCGGAATTGGACGGGGTCAGTCATCCATTTCGAGGGACGATGCTCCAAGTGATGCTCCGTAGTACCTTTTTTTATTTCGAAGGCCACCCACTGCGGGATTCCCCACTTGTCTGGGCGGCCA
>JARRJE010000523.1:0-1684 GCA_037379765.1 Deltaproteobacteria bacterium | reverse complement strand
AACCACTTGTGAGCTGGGACGCCGCGGGTCGGCCGAACTCTGCCGTCTTCCCATGAACTCCTCAACGATTCCTCATCCCGACCTAATATTGGCTGGTTATAAAAAAAGGCGGACTCCAAAGGCAACATCTCTTTTCTGTCGAACTCGTCGCATAAGGATTACATCTTTTCTTTCAGCCTCTCGACCATGTCAGTCACTTCCCAGGGAAGGCCGAGATCCATGCGGCCCACCTGGCCGTAAGCGCCGAGCTTCCTGAAAAATCCCCCTCTGACCATTTTCGGAAGGTGCCGAAGCCTGAATTGCCTGAGGATGGCGGCCGGCCGAAAATCAAAGTGCTCCTCGAGAAGAGCGGCGATCTCCTGGTCGGCCAGACGGCCGGTGCCGAAGGTTTCCACCTGGATGCCCAAGGGACGAGCAAGCCCTACCGCGTAGCTGAGCTGGATCTCGCATTCTTCGGCAAGACCGGCGGCTACGATGTTTTTCGCCGCATACCGCGCGGCATAAGCGCCGATCCGGTCGATCCGGGTGGGGTCCTTGCCGCTCAGGGCCGAGCCGCTGTGGCGGGCGAATTCACCATAGGTGTCGATGGCGGTCTTGCGGCCGGTGAGACCAGAATGGGCGGCGGTGCCGCAACCGAGCATGCTTTTCTCTGCATTAATCAGGACGATCGTATCGCTGTCGGGGCGAAGTCGTTCTGCCGCGAAAACCGGCTCAATCACCGCCTCCCGGATCTCTTCCCGGACCTGCTCTTCCTCCGGCACGGCAGCGCGCTGATCGAGGCAGGCTTGGAGGGAGACGCTGAAGATTCGCTCGGGCCTCCGGTCTCGGTAGAAGACCCCTATTTGGGATTTGCCGTCCGGCGCCAGGTAGGGCAGCTCCTTGCGGATGCGCATCGCTGCCAGCCGGCGGGCTAGCTGATGGGCCAGCCAGATGGGCAGCGGCATGAGGGCGGCGGTCTGGCTGCAGGCAAAACCGAAGGCGTTCACCTGATTGTTGGTGGGAAGCCGCTCGATCTCTTCGGAGGAAAGCTCCCTTTCGTCATAGCGGAAGGTCTCCCGGAGGGGCAGCTCCTCCAGGCTGGTGAGCACGGTGCATTTCTCGGCGCTCAGGTTTTCGTCGTTATACCCCACCTGGCGGATGACTTCCCGGGCGATCTGGGGGATATCCACGACCGAGTTGGCCGCGAAGCGGGCCCCGATAAACAACATGGAACGGGCCACCGCGCATTCGGCATCGATCATGGCTAATGGGTCCTGCTGGAGGAAGCGGTCGACGATGGCGTCGCTGATCTGGTCGCAGAGCTTGTCGGGATGGCCTTCGGTCACCGATTCCGAGGTGAAGACGAAATCTTTCATGGGGAAAACCCAGTTTTAAGATTAAAACTTCTTTTTCGTTTCATTCACCACCAGCGGCAAGACCGCGGTGGCGCCGACCACGGCCAGATCGACGAGCCCGAAGGGCCCGAGGCCGAGGAGTGAGCGCAGCCCGGGCGCCATCGAGGCCACCGCCTGTAGGGCAAAGGAGCCGCCGAGGGCCAGGTTGAGGTGCCGGTTGGGGAGCAGAGCCCCTTGCTCGAAGATGGTGTGCTTTTCCGAGCGGCAACTTAAAGCGTGGAGCAGCTGGCCGGCGGTCAGGCTCTGGTCGGCCAGGCTGCCGGCCCGGGAGCCGGCGCCGTACCGAACGT
>JARRJE010000522.1:0-1685 GCA_037379765.1 Deltaproteobacteria bacterium | reverse complement strand
CAAAGCGAGGCGCGATTCGTTGCCAGTTGATGTGGAACCGCCGCAAAGACCGCGCAAGTAATGGACCCGGCGCGGCTTGGCCGGGTGGTTGGCTGAGTTGTTGTCCCAGGATGTGCCGACCCTGGTCGGCATCGACCATGGTTTTTCCTTTCCCCTGCGTTATTTTGAGCTCCATCGCCTGGAACCGGATTGGCCAACCTTTCTCGCTGATTTTCAGCAGCACTGGCCGACCGACGCCGAACACACCTATGTCGATTTCGTCCGGGACGGTTCGGTGGGCGATGGCGAGGCCCGTTCCGGCAGCACCCGCTGGCGGCGGATCACCGAGGAGCGGGCCGGGGCCAAGTCTGTCTTTCATTTCGACGTGCCCGGTTCTGTGGCCAAGGCCACCCATGCCGGGCTTCCATGGCTACGCTATCTGCGGAATCGGCTCGAAAACCGTGTTCACTTCTGGCCCTTTGACGGCTGGGAAATCCCTCCGGGCAAATCCGTGCTGGTCGAGGTCTATCCGTCGCTCTGGAGCAAGAGTTATCCACGAGAAGGCCGCACGCCCGACCAGCACGACGCGTATGTTGCCGCCGCCTGGCTGCGGCAGGTTGATCTGGATGGCAGACTTGGCAAATTCCTGAAGCCTTCGATGTTGCCAGGCGAATACCATGTCGCCCGGATCGAGGGTTGGATTCTCGGCGTGATGTAGTGGCAGAGTTGTTTATTGAATCCCTTGGGAGCATGCTGGCAGGGACGTGGGGGAATGTGCTTGTTTACCAAGAAAATACAGGTTATTCATCCCCCTGTAAGCGGGCATTTCAAGGCGAGTGAGCAACGCAGGAATCAGGCATCAGAATATGAAGACGTCAAAACAAATAGAAGATCTCCTGCCTGAGCTGGACCAGCACATTGCCGATGATCTTGAAGATTCTGATCTGGATTTCAAGCAATGGAATGATCGCAGCCTGTCGGACGCGGTGGGGCTGGTGGTCAAGATGGCGGTGTGCATGGCCAACGGTGGCGGCGGCACGGTGGTCTTTGGCATCGCCGAACGAGTGAGAGGGAGAGGGCAGGCCCTGGTCGGAGTGCCTCCCGAGGTGGATGTGAATAGGCTTAAGAAAGCGGTTTATGATCAGACCGATCCCAAGATCATGCCTGTTTTCGAAGAGCTTCGCATTCCGGAAGGAACGGGCCGCCTCCTCATCATGCAAATCCATCCCGGTATGCCACCCTATACCGATACGGCCGGCCGGGGCACGGTCCGCATCGGTAAGGACTGCCAGCCGCTCACCGGCACGTTGCGGCGTAAAATCGCGGTGGAGACCGGCGAAACCGATTTTACCGCCGAGAACGTTTCCGGTGCCCTCGATGACCTGGTCTCTCCTTCGGCAATGGAGAAACTCCGGACCCTGGCCAAGAAGGAGAAGGCTCCGGATGATTTACTCCGCCTTTCTGATCGGGAGCTGTTGCAGACCCTGGGTCTGGTAAAAGATGCTTCCTTGACCCGCGCTGGTTTGCTGGTCGCAGGCAAGGAGGACGTTCTCAGAGAGGGTATGCCCGGCTACGGCTGGACCTGGCTCCGCATGGAGACGGATAGCCGGTATGGGAACCGGGCCGATGGCAGGGCGGCCCCTCGCTTCGCGGCGGGCTTCGCCGGGCGTCAAATGCTCGGTGGCGATCTCCAGGTCGTCCAGGTT
>JARRJE010000521.1:0-1699 GCA_037379765.1 Deltaproteobacteria bacterium | reverse complement strand
TTGAAACATGGCGTACAGCTTATCCTGGGCGTCCTCGATACTTCCGCCGTACTTGAGGGCGTAATTCTCCGGCACGAAGCGCAGCCAGAAATAATCATCGAAGTGCTTGTCCAGCAGGGTTCCGTCCATGTCGAGAAGGACGGTGTCAATCACTCCCCAGTTGACCCGGGGTTCGATTTTGCGCGGTGGTGGAATCATCACTGGTTTTTTCGTAAGTCCCTGAAATTTTAAAGCCCAAAAATGGCCCTGAGAGCGGTTTTCGGAGGACCGGTAATAGCCTTGGGTCATCCGGATAGAAAAACGCCGCTACGGGCCTTCCTGGCCTCTTCCGAGAAGACCTCCCAACGTACTGCTTCCAATTGGTTCTTCGAAGAGCCGGGCAAGGAGTTCTTCGAGATCCTCCTGCTCCTCTGGAGGAATGAGAAGGCCGGGGCAGGGCTGGCAGGTAAGCAGTTCTCCTTGAGTGTTAGCACCTGTCTCGGATAAGGCGGGCAGAACATCGAGCATGTTGCCCCAGAGACCGCCCTGATCCAGGTGCTCGATAAGCTGGCAGAGGATCGTGTTTACCGTGAGAAGCAGGGACGGGGCATCAGCCGCGCCGGAGAGATGACAAGGGGCCAGGGAGGCGAAGGCCCGGCAGCTGAAGGGCCTTACTGGATAAATCGTGCAATGATGGTCGACAAGAAAAGGGCAGGGAGTGAAATTCCAACCGGCTGGCTCCCCGGCCGTCTCGATTCCTTGGAGACAGGCGGCAGCAAATTGGTTGGTCGTCGATTGCGGCCGTGCATCCCCGGCGGCCAGCACTGGCAGCTCCTGAAGTTGACCGATTTTGCTTTCCTGCTCCAAATAGTTCCGGAGGATGGTTCCTTCCAGGCCGGTCATGGTAACGCTGCGGGTACAGCACGAGCTGCAACCACCACGGCAGGCGAGCGGAAAAATACGACTCCACTTCTCGTGCCAGGAAAAGATGCACGCCAGGGCCTGCTCTTTGAGTGTTGGATTCACGGCAGAAGATGGTTGGAAACAATCAGATTGTGAAGGTTCCGATCAGCTCTCGTACGGAATTGATTTTCTGACATTTCATATAGTTATCTATGCCATCGAGAATTTCTTCGGTGGCCTTGGGATTAATGAAGTTGGCGGTGCCCACTTCGATGGCGGTTGCCCCGGCCAGCAAAAACTCGATGGCGTCTTCAGCGGTGGTGATTCCGCCGATGCCGATTACCGGAATCTTTACCGCGCCCGCTGTCTGCCAGACCATGCGCAGGGCGATGGGCTTGATCGCCGGCCCTGAAAGGCCGCCGACGATATTGGCCAACTTAGGGCGGCGGCTTTGGATGTCGATGGCCAGACCCAGCAAGGTGTTGATGAGGGAAACCGCAGCAGCACCCCCCTCCTCAGCGGCCTTTGCGATTTCCCGAATGTCGGTGACGTTAGGAGAAAGTTTGACGATGACCGGTTGGCGGGCATGGCGGCAAACCGTTTCGGTGACCTCCCGGGCCATCTTTGGATCGGTCCCGAAGGCAACACCTCCTTTTTTCACATTGGGACAAGAGATGTTTACCTCGATGGCGGCGACGTCCTCCTCGTCCCCGAGACGGCGTGCAAGCTCTTGATATTCATCCAGTGTTTCCCCAAGTATGTTCACGACCACCTTGGTCCCCAGCCCTCGCAAGTAAGGGAGCTTCTCGGCCAGGAA
>JARRJE010000520.1:0-3232 GCA_037379765.1 Deltaproteobacteria bacterium | reverse complement strand
CCGCCTTTTTTGACGATATGGCTGCCCTTTACAGCCGGGCGGCGCTGGTGGTCTCCCGGGCGGGAGCAACTACCCTGGCAGAGCTGACGATAGCGGGCAAGCCGGCGCTGTTGATTCCCTTCCCTTATGCGGCGGACAATCATCAGGAAAAAAACGCGGAATACCTGACGGCAGGGGGCGCCGCCCGGCTATTCCGGGAAGCGGAATTGGACAAGGAAAAACTGGCCGGTGAAATCCTCGGTCTCCTGGCTGATCCGGAAGGGCTTGGTCGGATGGCGGCCCGAGCGAAGAAGCTAGCCAGACCCGAGGCCGCTGAATCCATTTCCGCCGAATGCCTGCGGCTGATCGAGAGTAAGCATGTATAGGAAAACACAGCATATCCATTTCGTGGGCATCGGCGGCATCGGCATGAGCGGCATCGCCGAGCTGCTGCTCAATCTGAAGTACAATGTGAGCGGTTCCGACTTGCGGGAAAGCGATATCACACGAAGGCTGGGGGCCTTGGGCGGAACTATCGGCCTGGGGCATCGAGCTGAGTGGATTAACGGCGCTGATGTGGTGGTCACCTCTTCGGCGGTCCGCCCCGACAATCCGGAGGTGGTCGCCGCCCGACAAGCCCTGATCCCTGTGATATCCCGGGCGGAGATGCTGGCCGAGCTCATGCGCCTCAAAAAGTACGGCATCGCCGTGGCGGGCAGCCACGGCAAAACAACCACCACTTCCATGGTGGGTTGGGTCCTGGCCCAGGCTGGTCTCGACCCCACGGTGGTGATCGGCGGGCAGGTGAACAGCCTGGGCACCAACGCCAAGCTTGGAGAAGGCGAATTTTTAGTGGCCGAAGCGGACGAAAGCGACGGTTCGTTTTTGAAACTCTCGCCGGTGCTGGAAGTCGTGACCAACATCGATCTCGAGCACCTCGATCATTACACGGACTTGGAGGAGATCAAGGAGGCTTTTCTGGCCTTTATCGACAAGATTCCGTTTTACGGCGCGGCAATTCTTTGCCTTGATGATCTGAACATCGCCTCCCTCCTGCCTCAGATCCGCAAGAGAGTAATTACGTACGGCACGAGCAGCCAGGCTGATATTCATGCCCGGCAGGTAACCACCGCCGGTTTGAGCTCAGAGTTCGAAGTGTGTCGCGGCGGCGAGCTGCTCGGAAGCATTCGTCTGGCCCTTCCTGGGCTGCACAATGTGACTGACAGTCTGGCAGCAGTCGCCGTGGGCCTGGAGCTCGACATTCCCTTTGCCACCATCGCCGAGTCCCTGGCCAGCTTTTCTGGCGTTCAGCGGCGGCTGCAGATTAAGGGGGAAGAGGGCGGCATCACTGTTATCGATGATTACGGTCACCATCCTACCGAGATCAGGGCCACTTTGGCGGCCTTGAGGGCCGCCTGGCCCAAGCGTCGGCTGGTAGTGCTTTTCCAGCCCCACCGCTACAGCCGGACCAAGGCCCTGTTTCGAGAGTTCTGCACCTCATTCCATGAGGCGGATTTGCTTTATCTCACCGAGATCTATGCCGCGAGCGAACAGCCTCTCCCAGGGGTTTCGGGTGAGTCCCTAGCCGAAGGTATCAGAAAGCATGGTCAGAAACAGATCGAGTATGTCCATAAGGTGAACGAACTGAGCGGGCAACATTTACCAGATCGGCGAGAAAGTACTCACCGGCATGGGACGGGAATAAAACGATGCGGGCATCAGCATCCTTCGTCAGCAAGCAGGGAGGTGAGGACATTCTGAAGGCGACTCCGGTGGCATCATCCGGGCCTGGCTCAATCCGGGATGAGCTGGTTTACCTCTGGCAAGGCCCGGTGGCGTGGGAATGCCCTTTGGCCCGTTATACGACACCACGGGTGGGCGGCCCGGCTGCGGCCCTGATCGAGCCTAGCACCTTGTCCGAGTTGACATCGCTTCTTAAAGGGCTTCGCAGCAAAGGCCTTCCCTGGCGGGTGATCGGTCGCGGCAGCAACGTCCTAGTGGCCGATGAGGGGTTGCCGGAGGTGGTGATCGTGCTCGGGCCTTCCCTGGCGGCAATCGGCCATGTCGAACAAGAAGGGGAAGAGCGGCTGGTGCAGGCAGAGGCCGGCTGCAGTCTGCCGCGGCTGGTTTCCTGGTGCACGGCCGCGGGACTGAGCGGACTCGAATTCGCGGTCGGCATTCCGGGCAGTGTCGGTGGGGCCATTGTGATGAATGCCGGGGCCTGGGGACGGGAGATCTGCGAGGCTCTTCACGCCTTGGTGGTAGTGGATGAAGCGGGCGAGGCACGAACCCTGCCGGCAACAGCCGAAACCTTCGAATATCGGCGATGGGAACACGAGGAAGGTGTGATCGTCGCAGCCGGGATTTTTAAGCTGCAGACGGGAAGCCCCGAGGCCATCGAGAAGCGCTGCCGTGCGCATTTGCAGGCACGCAGGGAAAGGCAGCCTCTGGGATTGCCGAGCGCCGGATCTTTTTTTAAGAATCCTCCCGAAATGGCGGCCGGCCGCCTGATCGAGGAAGCAGGGCTCAAGGGCCTGCAGGTGGGCGGGGCCATGGTTTCGGAACGGCATGCGAACTTTCTGGTGAACGTTGGCGGGGCCACTGCCCGAGATTTTTATCAGCTGATGTGCATCGTTCAGGAGCGGGTGGAAGACCGCACGGGCATCCGGTTGGAGCCAGAAGTGCACCTGCTCGGATTCCAGGAGGGCCGATGACCTCCTTTGAAACTTGGCGACGTTTGGAGCGTTATCAAACCTGCAGGCCGCAGCCGGTCAGGAGGAGTTGGCAGGAGGGGTTTGGCCGGAAAATGCTGCTGGCAGCCGGAATCCTGTTGCTGAGTGGTGTGGCTATGGCCGGGCTGGGGATCGGGATTTATAAGGGATTGAGCCATTCCGACTTCTTCCAGATCACCGGCATCAAGATCGAGGGGTGCCGACGGACCACCAAAGAAGGGATTCTAAAGTTGAGCGGGGTGGACATTCACACTAACCTGCTCGCCCTCGACCCGGCGGCGGTGAAAGCACGGGTTGAAACGCAGGGGTGGGTAGAGCAGGCCCGAGTGGAACGGGACTGGCCCAACCAGCTGGTGATCACCATCCGGGAGCGGACCCCGGTGGCCTTGATTAACCTGGCCGACGGTCTGTATCATGTGGACCGGCATGGGACAGTTTTTGTCCGGGTGCTGCCCCCCGAGGATCTCGACTATCCGGTGATCACCGGCCTGGCCGGTTCCAAGCCGCAAAGCACAAGGCAG
>JARRJE010000519.1:0-1708 GCA_037379765.1 Deltaproteobacteria bacterium | reverse complement strand
CGCGCCTGGAGGCCATGATCGGAGCCTTTCTGGCCCGGGTATACCGGGAAATCGGTTCTGAGAGATAAAGAAAATGCGCTTCGATCTGCAGGTGATTGCCTCCTGGATCGAGCCGGGCGCCAGAGTTGTCGACCTGGGCTGCGGGGAGGGCGAGCTTCTTTCCTTTCTCAAGGAGGAAAAGGGGGTGAAGGCGGTCGGCATCGAGAAGGACGAGCACGAAGTTTCTGCTTGTATCGCCAAGGGTCTTTCGGTGCTGCACGGTGATTTCAGTCAAGAGGTGGATGATTATCCTCCCAACGCTTTTGATTATGTGGTCCTCAGCCAGACTCTGCAGCAGGTCTATGAACCGGTGGTTCTCCTCCAGAAGTTGCTGGCCATCGGCCGCCGGGTAATCGTGAGCTTTCCCAATTTCAGCCACTGGCGCATCCGGTGGCAGTTGCTCTCCTCCGGCCATGCGCCCGTAAGCCGGGAGCTGCCCTTTGCCTGGTACGAAACCCCCAACATCCGGGTGATCACCCTCAAGGACTTCCGGAAGTTTGCCAGAGAGAGAGGAATCACGATCTACGGCCAGGCAGCCGTTGGCCGTTTCCGAAACGGCGAAGGCCGTCTGCTCCGATTTCTGCCCGATTGGCGGGCAAGCTCCGGCATCTTTCTCATCGGCCTGTCCGGAGACGGCTCAGATCGTGATAAGGAAACTGTCCAAACAAAGATCGATCCTGGTGCGCTATCAAGTTGTTAGGCATCAAGCGTCTCTACGGAGAAAGGGAAGGGATGGCCAGAATCGTTTCGTTGAATGTCAGCACCAGCAAAGGAATAGGCAAGAAGCCAGTGACAGAGGTCGTCGTGCGGCCTGCCCACGGTATCGAAGGCGATGCCCATGCCGGCCCCTGGCACCGTCAAGTCAGTCTACTCGCCAGCGAGAGCATCGAGAAGATGCGGACGCAGGGCTTGACGCTCGCTCCCGGGGATTTCGCTGAGAACATCACTACCGAAGGACTCGAGTTGGCCGCCCTGCCGGTGGGAACCCGATTGGCGGTCGGCGAGGTGGAACTGGAGATCACCCAGATCGGCAAGAAGTGTCACACCAAATGCCGGATCTTCCAGCAGGTGGGCAACTGCATCATGCCCACGGAAGGAATCTTTGCCAAGATCATTCGGGGCGGCACCCTGAAGGCAGGGCAGACGATCGAGATCGGGAAAAGCCCGAACATGGCCAGGTAATTCTTACCCGCTGTCCGAAGCAAACTTTCCGCCGGTCCCCACGGAAGCTTTCGATAAAGGTAGTCGCCACGCTTGCCAGACACGGAAGTGCCGGACTAGAAACGGAAGCGCTATTCGATCGGCACCCTTAGCATGAGCGCGCCCACCTTATCCTGCGTAAGCCCGGCGGGATAATTAGGGTGGCAGAGAGCGCACTCCTTCCTGAAGTTGCTTAGAAGGACAGAGCGTCGATAGTACCATAAGCCGCTGGACGTCGGTGCAAGTCTGCTGAAGTTGGCTCTGTTAACCCTAAGCGATATTCCCTTCTCCCTTCATTTTTCAATTCCCATCCGTGCCTCCACTCCGGCATCGAAATAATGTTTGATCGCCTTCATTTCCGTCACCAGATCCGCTTTTTGGATGAGTTCCGGCGCGGCGTGGCGTCCGGTGACGATCAGCTCGGTGGCCGCGGGTTTGGCGTCAAGGAGAGCCAGCAGTTCCTGCAGGG
>JARRJE010000518.1:0-3612 GCA_037379765.1 Deltaproteobacteria bacterium | reverse complement strand
AGAGGCGCGGGCCGTTTTTGCAGTTTTCTGTATCAGTTTCACAATCTGTTCATTTACGTGCTGCCCTGGATGGTTATGCCGGGGGTGGCATCCTGACGATCATGCCTTGGCTGGTATTTCGCAAGCGAGATCTGGGGGCCTCAGGTTGGTTTTCGTCATTGCATGGGTTATCGAGGAGTGTCTATGGAAGCCTCGGTTAGTTTGACACCGCAAATGGTTCTTGTATTGGCCATTATTGGTTTGACCGTTTACATGTTCGTTACGGAAATTGTGCGGGTAGATGTCGCTGCGATTGTGATCATGACGCTCATAGGCCTGACCAATCTGTTCCAGTCGGTGGCGATCAACGGCAAGGAGGTCCTTTGGCTGGAACATCATTTTCCGGTAATCGCCAAAGAACTGCCCTGGCTTAATCAGGTACTCGCCCCCATGGTACCTGCGAATGCAATGTTCAGCGGGTTTTCCAGTAACGCCGTTATTTCGATTATAGCCGTCATGATCATCGGGCGAGGCCTCGACAAAACCGGCGTAATGAGCCGGGTGGCCGCCTTCATTCTTCGGGTCGGGGGCAGCACGGAAAAACGTATTATTCCCATGATCTCAGGGACGGTCGGGGTTATCTCGGGTTTTATGCAGAACGTGGGGGCCGCGGCTTTATTTCTCCCTGCGGTCAGCCGCATCTCGGCTCGTACACAGATTCCTTTGTCGCGTCTTTTAATGCCCATGGGTTTTTGCGCTATACTGGGCGGCACCATCACCCTGGTGGGATCGAGCCCGCTGATCCTGTTAAATGATCTGATCCTCACGGCCAACACCTCGCTGCCCCCGGGAACGGCGCCGATGGAAACCTTCAAGCTTTTCGATGTCACCCCGGTTGGGCTGGCATTGGTTGCAGCCGGTATCGGGTATTTTATTCTGGCTGGACGCTTGGTATTGCCCGCGCGCAAATCCGACGGCAGCGAAGCGGGCAATACCCTGGATTACTTCCACCAAACCTACGGGCTCGAAGGCGAGGTGTTCGAAGCGGCAGTACCTTCCAGCAGTCCTCTCGCCGACAAGAGCATTGACGACTATGAAACCCTGGGATATCACGTTTCGATCATTGCCATGCACAATAAAGATGGAATGCGTGTAGGGCCCGCTCGTGATTTGGTGCTGCACACCGGAACTCGGCTTGCATTAATGGGCGGTAGTAAGGCGGTAAGTAAATTGATCCAACAGGAAGGCTTGATCCAAGCGCCTCTTTCATCGGAATTTTCGGAGCTGTTGGCAACCACCCAAGCAGGCATAGCCGAACTGGTTATTCCGCCTCGTTCACACTTGGTCAGCCGTACATTGAGCGATGTGCGCATGCGCAAGACCTACGGACTGAACGTGTTAGTGGTATACCGAGGAAAAGAATTGATTCGTGAAAACCTCCGCGATCTCGCGTTTCAGGCCGGCGATACCTTGGTTTGCCATTGCAAGTGGAATGAGCCCTGAGCCTAGTCCTTTTCACTGTCTTGCGTTTATCGGCGGCGCTGTTTGTAGGCGCCATAGGCATGATTATCAGCGGGGTACTTAAGATCGAGGAGGCCTACGACGCGGTGGATTGGAAAACCGTGTTCCTGCTTGCCAGCCTGATCCCATTGGGTCTTGCAGTTGATGATACCGGCACGGCGGCGTGGATTGCGCATCAGACGCTGGAACTTATGGGCGATGTACCTACTTGGGTCGTGCAGGCAGCCATCGGAATATTGGCAACGATTTTCACTCTGGTAATGTCCAATGTGGGCGCGACGGTGCTGTTGGTGCCGCTGGCCGTGAGCATCGCCTTGCAGTCTGGCGCCGACCCGCGTCTATTCGCACTCACCGTCGCACTTGCCACCTCCAACTCGTTTCTAATTCCCACCCATCAGGTTAACGCTTTGATAATGGGACCGGCCGGCTATAGAGTCGCCGATTTTATACGCGCGGGCGGTATTATGACGGTGTTGTTCCTAATCGTAATAATGGTGATGTTAAATGCCATAGCACAGTGACGATGTTATGGCCGTAGTTCTCAGCCTGGGATGGAGGGGGCGCACGTCATACGCTGAGTACGTCGGGGCATGTGTCAGTGGGATACAACATGTACATCCAATCGGGTAGCTTCTCCCCGGCCCCCACACCACCTAGCAAGCGGAAAGGCTACCGAGCCGTAGCCGGACATAGACACGCTGCCAACAGGGATAAGTTCAATACACCCGGCCAAGCGGCTCAAACCGCCAAAGCGGTATAGCTTTCCCTCTATTTGCTTCCAATCGTGGGCAGCAAACCTTCATCCCGGCCTAGCCTTCCTGGTCAAACACAGCCACCATTTACTCCTCAGTAGGAAAAAAACTCGAAATGGATCTGTTCGGCGGGAACGGTCTCCCCTGCCAGGCTTTCTCGCAGTTTCTCGGTCATCACCGGCGGACCGCAGAGCAAAAATTCATACTCCCGCAGCTCGCGCTCCAGATATTTGCGCAGCAGCCCCATGGTGATGAATCCTCTCTCGCCAGGGTAATCGGCTTCGTGGCTCAGCACGTGGATGATCTTGACGTGCTCATGGTCTTCGATTTCTTCTTTGTAGACGATTTCTCCGGTGTATTTGTTGCCGTAAAACAGGTGGAGCTCCCGGCCGGGCTCATAGGCCAGCTCCTCGAAAAGCCGCAGGAAGGGAGTGATGCCGATGCCGCCGGCGATCATGACCAGGGGGCGGCCGGTGGCCAGGGCCGCCCGGGTGAAGATGCCGTAAGGCCCCTCGATGTACATCGTCTCCCCCGGACGGATGGTCTGGAGCCGGGAAGTCGTTTTTCCCAGGGCCTTGACGGTCACCGCAATCTCCCCGGACGCCCGGTCGTAATGGGAGACGGTGAAGGGGCGGCTGCCGCCCCAGATGCCCCAGCGCAGGTAAATGAACTGGCCGGTTTCAGGTGCCACCTTCCCGTTCAGAGGCCGCATGGCAATGCGGGTAACCTGCGGCCCCACCTGTACGACTTCTGAGACGACGACCAGGGCTGCGGCCAGTCCCCACCACAGATACCAGAGTCCGGTCTTGCGAACGGTCATGCCGATGGGAAAGCTATGGACGAAGACCAGGGGCAGCATGATGTAGCTGCTCAGGTGGATGGAGTACCAGAGGGAATAGCTTTTGAAGGATTGCCGGAAGAGACCGGTCACCACGATGTCCAGGAGCAGGAGCAGAGCGATCATGCCTAGCAGCACAAACAGGTCGGCCGGCGGCTTGAGGTCCAGGAGCAGCACGTTGCGATGATGTTTTTCCAGGTAGTACAAGGTGATGAAGACCGGGTGGAGAAGGACCAGCAGCAGGATGTATTTGCCGATGGCCCGGTGGACTTTGAGGAGCCAGAGATAATCCGGGACCCAGCGGGCCACCGCCCCCCTGAACCCCAGCAGGAATTGCCAGCACATCAACACCACGCCGGCCAGCGAGCCGAGCTTGACGAAGAGCCGCAAGAGGATGAAGGCAACCAGGGCTGCGGCCAGTCCCCACCACAGATACCAGAGTCCGGTCTTGCGAACGGTCATGCCGATGGGAAAGCTATGGACGAAGACCAGGGGCAGCATGATGTAGCTGCTCAGGTGGAT
>JARRJE010000517.1:0-2962 GCA_037379765.1 Deltaproteobacteria bacterium | reverse complement strand
GAAGGCTTGTAGGTCCCCATATCCCGCGAGGATCGCCCGCAGCTGCTCCAAGTCTCGGCCGCGCTTGGGATAATCGTCATGATAAATCCGCTCGAACACGGGTTGATAGTAAGCAAGCACCCGCTCGAGCTGCTCGCCAGGAGAAAGGCCGGGCTCCGTCAAACCTTGAAGCATCTCGGCCAGATCGAGCAGACCCTGGCGCCAGGTTCTACCTGCCGGGTAATCGCCCAGAAAACGGAGCGGCTCCTCGGCCGCCTTGATCTCCTCGAGAAGACTGCGGGCCGTCTTGGGGCCGACTTTTTCGAGCAGCAGCAAAATGCGGTTCCAGGAGAGGTGATCTCGAGGATTGACGATCACCCGCAGATAGCAAAGCACATCCTTGATGTGTGCCGATTCGGTCAGCTTCTGGCCGCCCCGCTTCTCAAAGGGCAGCTGCCGGTTGACCAGCTCGAGCTCCAGTTTGTAAGAATGGAAGCAGGAGCGAAACAGCACAGCCATCTCGCGCAAATGCAGCCCCTCCCTATGCAGTTCCTTGATCTTGTCCGCCACGAACCGGGCCTGCTCCGATTCGTCCCGGGCCGCATAGGTCGCGGGTTTCTTTCCGCCTTCGATCCGGCTGTACAGGGTCTTAGTATACTTTTCCGTGGCCTTGTCGATGACCGCGTTGGTCACGGCCAAGATAGCCTGGCTGCTGCGATAATTCTCCTCGAGACGGATGATTCGAACCCCGGGAAAAAGCTTGGGGAAATCCATGATGTTGCGGAAATCCGCACCCCGAAAACTGTATATGGACTGGGAGTCATCCCCCACCACCATGACGTTGTCATGAGTGTGGGCGAGGAGCCGAACAATTTCGGCCTGCATCCGATTGGTGTCCTGGTATTCATCCACCATGATGTAAGTAAATCGGCGGCTTAGCTGTTCTCTGATCTCGGAGATCCCCAGGATCCGCTTCCAGTTGACCAAGAGGTCGTCATAGTCCATCAGACCATGCTCGAGCTTGAACTTCTGGTAGTGCTCGCGAATCAAGATAATATCGTCGGTAAATTCGAGAAGATGCTGATATTGCTCTTCGACGATCTCCTCCAGGGGCAGCGACTTGTTCACCGCACGGCTGATGGCGTCCACCACTACCTTTTTAGTAGGAAACCGCTTGCCCGCCCCCCCAAGGTTGAGCGAGGATTTGAGAAGATTGACGATCCCTTCGGCATCAGCGCGGTCGAGAATGGTGAAGTTGGCCCCATAGCCAAGATGGCGGCCGTAGCGCCGGAGCAGCAGGTTGGCCACTGCGTGGAAGGTCCCTCCCAGCACCCGCTGGCAGGAGTGATCCACCAAGCCTGCAGCGCGATCCAGCATCTCCCGAGCTGCCTTGCGGGTGAAGGTCAGCAGGAGGATGTTCTCCGGTGCTATGCCCTGCTCAAGGAGATGGGCCATCCGGTAGACCAGGGTACGAGTTTTGCCACTGCCGGCGCCGGCAATCACCAGTACCGGTCCGTCCACAATGGTGGCGGCCTCGAGCTGGGCATCATTAAGCTCCCGTCGATTGACCCGGGAGGCCCCGGCCGGTTGTGGAGTGAGCTTTTTCTGGTCAGGGAAGAGGGATTGCTGCATGGAGTCGGACTCTAGCACAGGCGACAACTTGAATTTTCTTCTCTTTTTCCAATCGATTCTTTGGTATCCCAATGGTTGGAACGGAGGACCAGGCATGCCAGAACAGGATTACCGCCAGATCTTCACACCGAAAGTACTCGCCGGGATCTTTCCGCCCGGACGGGCTGATGAATTCTTCGAGGCCCTCTTTGGCGACGTCTCGGAAGGGGCTTACGACATCACCCTTGTCTACCGAGGATATCAGCCCGCGGAACGCAAACTCCTCTTCGAGCTACATTTGAGTGAACGCCCCGGCAAGTGTCTCGCCTGCAATCTCACCTACGGTCTGCCCGAGGTCTTCTCTCGCCATCCTCTGCTCAATATCAAGGGAATAGCCGATGAACTGGCAGCGCTCCTGGGCAAAAAAGTTCGGGAATGGCGGCTTGGCACCACCGAGAGCCGCAGCAAGCAGTTGCATGTTATCCCCTTGACCATCGACTTGATCTGATCATTTCGGGATTCAGCCTCCCGCCGCTCATCACTCCCTTCAACAAATTCCCTTCAGTCGAGGAACCGGGGCAACTGCTCAAAGTGCCGGCCCACATCCTGAGGCCGGTGGGCGTCAGAGCCGGCAGCCAGAGGAAGTCCCAGCGCTACTGCCTGCTGGAGCAAAGGGACGGCCGGAAAAGGCTGCCCCCGCAAGGGGATACCGGAGGTGTTCACCTCCAGGGCCATGCCCCGACGGCGCATGGCTGCGAAAATTTCGTCAATTTGCCGCCGATGTGTTTGCCCGAAGCAGACCTGCGGATGATGCCGGAGAACCGCATCCAGATGGCAAAGGACAGTCCCAGGCAGGCTGTTCACCGCTTCGAGCAACCCGGCAAAGTAGTCACTCACCACCTTCTCGATCCCGACCTCGGCCAACGCGACCAGATTCTCCCGCCTTTTGCTCACCACATTGTAATGCCGCCCTCCCACTTCCAGGAAGTGGTAAGAGATGCCGATCCGGTCCCATCGGTGCCGGGCCAGAAATGCAACAAGATCCTCCCGTCGGCGGGGATTGTAACCCACCTCCACTCCCAAGCCAATCTGGATCCGCCCCTGATATTTCTCTTGCAATCGCCGGCCTTCGGACCGATAGAATTCAAAATCGGCCACATCAAGCCAAGTGGACTCAAAATAGGAGACCCCTGCCTCCATATGCTCCAGGAAGATGATCTTACGCAGCTTGCGATCAAGGGCCGCTTCCACGTAATTTTCCATAGTGCCACGAGCATGGTGACAGAGGAAGGTATGGACGTGTCCATCGGTCGCAGTATCGATCAACATTGTTCTCTAGGGTGGAAGTTTGGCCTTCAGTCTAATGGATGCT
>JARRJE010000516.1:0-1741 GCA_037379765.1 Deltaproteobacteria bacterium | reverse complement strand
GTACTTAGAAGGTGCGAAACTCACTAAGTATCTGGGAGGAGTCATGCTTGTCGAAAGTTTGATCAAAGAGACGCTGGAATTGCAAGGTTTTCGTGTCATGGCAGTGAAAAGAGTGCCCGACGGACTGGAGGCGGAAATAGCGCCTGACAGGCGTTTCTTTCCTCGGTGCAGTGGCTGCGGTCGACTGGCTCGGTATCGTGACAAACGTCCTGCCCGTCGATTCCGTCAGGTGCCTTTGTGGGGAATCGGCGTCCATCTGGTCTATGCCCCGCGGCGTGTCATTTGCGGGTGCTGTGGCGGTGTCCATGTCGAGGCCTTGCCTTGGGTATCCGGTAAGCGGCAATTTACACGTGCCTTGATTATAAAATAGGGGACAGAATTATTTTTTGACACCTTTTTGCGTGTATGGTAAGGCATTTACATGCCGCGCCACGCAAGAATAGTCCTATCAAACTGCCCTCACCATATCATACAGAGAGGCCATAACCGGCAAGTAGTCTTTGTTGATGACGACGACTATCTTTATTACCTCGACACCTTGAAGGAATGGAAAAGAGAGCTCGGCTGCAAGGTTTACGCCTATTGTCTGATGACCAACCATGTGCATTTGGTGGTTGACCCTGGTGAGAATGCGGAAAATTTGGGTCTGCTGATGAAGCGCCTTGGTGGCCGGCAAACCCGGTATGTCAATAGGGTCGAAAAACGCACCGGCTCCCTCTGGGAAGGGCGGTACAAATCAAGCCCGATCAATGCCGGCGAGTATCTGCTTGCCTGCTGTCGATATGTGGAATTGAATCCACTCCGGGCAGGCATGGTGGAAGATCCAGCCCAATACCGGTGGTCAAGTTGTCCGGCAAAGGCAGGTCATCAGACTAATGCTTGGCTTGATTTCGACCCATTTTATCTGAGCCTGGGAAGTACCGCCGGAGGAAGGGCGGAAAAGTATGCTCGCTGGCTGAAGGAAACTGTGCCGGATGAGGAATGGAAACTGATCCGTGAGGCGGTCCAGAGAGGCCAGCTAACTGGGAACAGGAAATTTGAGCGAACTGTTTCGGAGAAAATAGGCCGTCGGGTTGAGCTGCGCGGCCAAGGGCGGCCAAGGAAGAGCAAAAATAATCCTCGAAAATAGTTCTGTCCCCTTTTCCTCTTTCCTGGTTACTTTTCCTGGTTATCGCGGCGTTGGGCGTAAAAGAAGAGAGATCATGCTAAGTCTTGAAAGTCCAGAATGGTCCGATCTTGAGCACGCATACGGCAATGCATCAGACATCCCTAACCTGTTGCGGCAACTCGACTCATTACCTTCATCGGAGGGTGATAAAGAACCATGGTTTTCTATTTGGAGCGCACTGGCGCACCAAGGGGATGTATATTCTGCTTCCTTCGCGGCGGTGCCCCACGTAATTAGTGCTCTAAAGCAAGCCCCGACAAAAGCTGATTTCACCTATTTTCAATTTCCCGCATGGGTTGAGGTGTGTCGGCAAAAAAACTCAGTGGAAATACCAAAGCACCTAGAAGCGGATTATTTTGCAGCATTAGCGGAATTACCGTCGCTCGTTGCAAGTGCGGCAGATAGGCAGTGGGATTCCAATTTCTTGTGCTGTGCCCTTTCTGCCATTGCGGCGGCAAAAGGCTTTGGTTCAGTGGCTGAGGCAGTACAAGAAATAAATCCGGAAGTTGCAGAGGAGTTCATGGAATGGTTTTTCAATCGGTAACCTCTGCGCCCAACAAGGCGCTACCTTTA
>JARRJE010000515.1:0-1743 GCA_037379765.1 Deltaproteobacteria bacterium | reverse complement strand
CATTGCCCTCCCTTTGCCGCCCTCAGTCTGGGAGGCGGGAGAAGAATTTTCCGAAAACCGGCAGACCATTCGGATGGCGGCGCAAGGTCTCTTGGCCCGACTCGGTGACTTCATCGCCGAAGCCGCCTTTGCCGAGGCCGGCACGAAAGCCGCGGATTTCGGGCAGCCGACTGCAACGGAGCTGACCTTGGAATGGCAGCAGATCATGGAGCGGTATACGGAGTCGCCGCTCCAACACCCGGCCGCAAAGGATGATCCTCCCTGGCCGGCGCCGGCCACGGCTTTGACTTTTTACCGGCTGCCCGGCATGTCCTTCCCCCGGCTGTTCGGCCTCATCTGCCGGCAGAAAGGAGAAGAAACGACTGGGTCTGTCCCCCCGAATGCCATTTTGGCGGTGTTGACGAGTGAGCTGTCAAACCCCGGCTGTCAGCTCAACTGAAATCGGCGTGATTCCGTAATCGATTAAAGGATTTGCAGGAGAAAATGAAAAAGGGGAAGCGCTCCGGCGCTTCCCCCTCTGAACCCTGGACAACTGATGGCTTACTTATATGGATTGACCGTGAGCACCGGACAGGGGGAGCGTTTCACCACTTTTTCCGCGATGCTGCCGAAGAGGACTTTTTCAAGTCCCTTATAACCGTGGGTGCCCATGACTATCATATCGGACTTCTCATCTTCCGCTAACTTGAGGATCTCCTCGGCGACATCGCCGATCAGAACTTTGGAGGAATAGGACACGGAGGGATCCATATTATCCTCGATGAAACTTTCCATCTTCTTGTTGGCTCCGCCGACCATCTCCTCCTCGAACTGGGTAATGGGCATATGGGGGACGAAGAAGCCCGAATAATCCTCAATGCTTTGCACCACGAACACGACAGTGAGGGCAGCATCGCATTTCTTGGCGAGGGAAATTGCCGACCGCAGGATTTTGGGGGAATTCTCGGAAAAATCGATTGGGACCAATATGTTCTTAATATCTTGCATCTTTTCTGCTCCTTCTCCAAATGCTAAGAAATGAAAACGATCATCTTCTTGGTTCATAAGTTGAACAATTTCTCAGCTCAACAGCTCATGAACCAAGCAGCTCATCCGCTCACCAGCGTCCTTTTTTTCCGTTACGCACGTTACGGAATCGAAGTTTCGCTATAACTGCAGAATATCCAACGAATTTATCGATGTCAATTTTAATGGTCCCGCAAAAACTCGAAAAACGCCTTTTGGCGGGAGTTTTCTGTGTGAAGGGTTAAGTTTTAAGAATCTGGTGGATTAGCAGCTGTGAAATTTACATTACAGAATTACCGAACCGTGATTTCGTCTTTTCTGCGAATGGCTCGAATTCTATTGCGCTCACCAAGCGCCGACTGATGATAAGCCCCGACGGCATGAACGACCCTCGACTTCTGGAGGCCGGGGAGGAGCCCGGGATGATCAGGGAACGCATCGATGCGGTTTTCGGACGGGAAGGCCTTCTCGCCCAAAACCTGCCGGGGTTCGAGCTTCGACCGGGCCAGGCCGTCATGGCCAAGGCGGTGCTCGCCACCCTGGATGAAGGCGGCATCCTGGCGGCCGAGGCGGAAACCGGCATCGGCAAAACCCTGGCCTACCTGATCCCCGCTGTTCTCAGCAGCCAGAAAATCATCGTCTCGACCGGCACCCTCAACTTGCAGGATCAGATTCTGCGCAAGGAAATTCCTTTCCTACGCGAATGGATCGATCCCGAGCTCACCGCCCTCTGCGTCA
>JARRJE010000514.1:0-1747 GCA_037379765.1 Deltaproteobacteria bacterium | reverse complement strand
GCGGGGAAAATAGGGACGAGGGAGGCTTCATCGCCTTTAGAGGCCGGGAGCAACCACGGCCTTCAAGCGAGCCTTACCAGACCAGGCCACCACTGGGAGAAGTGGTGAATGACATCAGCCATGATGCTAAGGATGCGACTAGTTGCGAATTTTTCGGCCTTCGTACAGCAATTCATAAATCTTGCGGAGGAGATCATCGGGCTTGAAGGGCTTCATGAGCAAACCACTAATCCCGTGCGCGTAAGCCCTATGTTCATTTGCCATTCCGCTGAATCCGGTAATCAGGATAATCGGCAGGTCTTTGCGAATCGCCAGAACCCGGCGGGAAAGATCGGTTCCGGTCAAACCGGGCATGGTCTGATCCGTGACGAGGAGATCGAACCTGTCAGGTGTGCTTCGAAAAAGTTCAAGGGCCTCTTGACTGTTTGTCTGCCCCACCACCTGGTAGCCGGATTCACGGAGTACTTCGGTGCCGAGCTCGACTACGACCCTTTCGTTGTCAACAAACAGAATGCATTTATCCCCATTAGCCTGCAGTGAAATTTTTTTGTCTTCTTTTTTCTCTTGCGACGCTATAGGAGTGAGGAGAAGAGGCAGGAAAATTTCGAAAGTCGTGCCCTTCCCGGGCTGGCTGTGGACGGAAATAATGCCCTCATGGCTTTCGATGATGCCCCGAACAGTGGCAAGCCCGAGCCCGGAACCTTCTTCTTTCGTAGTGAAATAGGGTTCGAAGATTCTCGCCTTGGTTTCTTGATCCATGCCGCATCCGGAATCGCTGATCGCCAACCGCAGATGTTTTCTTTTGAAAAGCCGATTTTCACTGGTCGAGAAAGGCGGCCCAATTTGCTCCCGAAGGCTGATCTCCAAGACCCCACCCTCGTCGCGAATGGCTTGGTAGGCATTGGTGCAGAGATTCATGATCACCTGGTGAATCTGGTTGGAGTCGGCCAGAACCAAGCCGGCGCTTTTCTGCAAATTCTGTCGGATTTCAATGGTTGCCGGCAAGGTGCCGCGTAGGAAGTTCAAAACCTCCTCGACAATGGTGCCCATATGCAAAGGTTCTCTTATCGGCTCCTTTTTTCGGCAGAAGGTCAAAATTTGGTTGACCAGATTGGAGGCACGCTCTCCAGCCTGGAAGATCTTTTCAAGGTACTGATAAGTCCTGTCTTCCGGGGAAAGCCGATTCTTGGCCAATGAAGCGTAGCCCATCACCGGGGAAAGAATATTGTTCAGATCGTGGGCGATCCCCCCTGCCAGCGTACCGAGGGCCTCATGCTTTTGTGATTGAATGAGTTGCCTTTCGAGGCCCTTTTCATGGGTCACGTCTCTTTTCAAGGAGACATAATTGATGATCCGGCCCGTGTGGTCTCGCACAGGGGAGATGATGCACTCTTCATCATAAAGGGTGCCGTCTTTTTTGCGATTGATGAAATGCCCGCTCCAAATTTCGCCTTTGGCGATGGTTTGCCAAAGGGATTGGTAAAACTGATGGTCGTGCTCGTCGCTTTTCAGCAGACGTGGGGATGCTCCGATCGCCTCATTTCTGGAATAACCGGTTATTTTCTCGAAGGCCGGGTTGACATATTGGATGCGGCCTCGGTGGTCGGTAATCACTATGGCTTCCGCTGCCTGCTCCACCACTGTAGCGAGACGGGCGATCTCCTCCATCGCTTTTTTGTACTCGGTAATATCCTTGGCCATACAGACCACGCCTTCCAAGTCACCAGCGCGGTCATACATGATGGTG
>JARRJE010000513.1:0-2406 GCA_037379765.1 Deltaproteobacteria bacterium | reverse complement strand
ACCACCACCATCGGCAAACTGGCCAACAAGTTTAAACGCTCCGGCCAGAGCGTGCTTCTGGTGGCGGCCGACACCTTTCGGGCAGCCGCCATTGAGCAGCTGCAGATCTGGGCCGAGCGAATCGGGGTCGAGGTGGTGGCCCAGAAGCAGGGGGCCGACCCCTCCTCGGTGGTCTACGACGCCTTGGATTTCGCCCGCACCCGCAATTATGATGTGGTCATCGTTGATACCGCCGGCCGGCTTCACACCAAAGTCAATCTCATGGAGGAGCTCAAAAAGATCAAGCGGGTCATGGGCAAAAAGCTCCCCGGCGCTCCGCACGAGATCATGCTGGTCATCGATGCCACCACCGGTCAGAACGGCATTTCTCAGGCCCGGCTGTTCAACGAGGCGGTGGAGATCACCGGTCTCGCCCTGACCAAGCTCGACGGCACTGCCAAAGGCGGCATCGTCGTCAACATCTGCCACGAGTTCGACATCCCCATCCGCTTCATCGGCATCGGCGAGCAAATGGAAGACCTGCGCGATTTCGATCCCCATGAGTTCGTAGACGCCTTTTTCGCCAGCAATCTCGTCTAACCCAGCCGGTTGATCATTCCATGCGCTATTATTCTTACCAGAGACAGCAACCGGGCTGCTGTTCAGTGCGTTCTTCTTCCTCCTGCTCCTGCTTGCAGCCATCTGGGGCTTTACCTATTACATCCGACGCCAAATCCGGGACTACGAGCGATCACAGACCGAGGCTCACAACGAATTCGTTTATCTTCTCATCAATATCCTTACCAGGATCGCCCAAATCGACGGAACCATCACCCGGGAGGAATCGGAGATCATCGTCGGCTTCTTTCGCGACCACCTCCGGTACTCCTCCGGCCAACTCCACTGGGTGCGCGAGCTGATGAAGCAAGCCCGCCGCTCCGAGGCCGACCTGCAGACATTGCTGAGCGAGTTTCGGGCCCGCTTTGCCTACGAACCCCGGCTCATCTTGCTCGAGCTCATCTACCAAGTGCTGTTCACCAAAACCGTGGTCCCGGAGCCGGAGCTCCGACTCGCCAAGGACATCAGTGGCTTTCTCGCCATTTCCGCCTATGACCAGCAGCGGATCGAGCGCCGTTACACCATGCGGCAGCGGCAGGCCGCAATCCAGGAAGAAGATTATTACCGGGTACTGGGTGTCGAGCCCGGTGCCGATTTCGACCGGATCAAGGCGGCCTACCGACAGTTGAGCCAGCAGTACCATCCCGATAAAGTTGCCCACTTGGGCGAGGAATTCCGAAAAGTGGCCGAGGAGAAGATGAAGGAAATCAACGAGGCCTACCAGATTCTGAAGAAAAAGTTCGGCCAGGCATAACCAATGGCGGCGTCCTCCCCCGCCCCCCGCCTTTTGGCACTCGAACCCTACTACGGCGGCTCGCACCGGGCGTTTCTCGAAGGACTGGCCCGCCACCTGCCTTTTGCCTGGGACCGGTTCACCCTGCCGGCCCGCAACTGGAAATGGCGAATGCGGCTCGCCGCCGCCCACTTTGCCGATCTTCTTTCCCGGGCTGAACCCGTTGAGTCTTATGAGGCGGTCCTTTGCTCCGGGTTCGTTGATGTGGCCGCTCTGCGCGGTCTCGGGCCCGCCTGGCTGCGCCGCGCTCCTGTGCTCACTTATTTCCACGAAAATCAGTTCGCCTATCCGGTGCAGAGTGAAAACGAACGCGATGTCCATTTTGGACTGACCAACCTGACCACTGCCCTCGCCTCCGACCGGCTGGCCTTCAATTCCCGTCACAACCTGGAGACCTTTCTCGAGGGAAGCGAGGAGTTGCTCAAACAGGGCTGCGACCTTGCCTTCCCCAATCTGCGAGACCGCATAACTGCCAAGGCAAGGGTATTGCCGCCCGGTCTCGAATTCGATGACATCGACGCCGAACCGCGGCAACCTTCGACCGGATCGCCGGTGATCGTTTGGAACCACCGATGGGAGCACGACAAAGATCCCCAAACCTTTTTCGAAACGCTTCTGGCCCTCGACCGGGCTGGAATCGAATTCCGCCTGATCATCCTTGGGCAAACCTTTCGTCAGGTGCCGCCCATCTTTGCCGAGGCCGCAGCCCGATTGGGCGAACGACTGCTCCATTCCGGATATTGCCGTTCCCGCCGTGATTATGTCCGGTGGCTCCGGCAGGGCGACCTCGTGGTCTCCACCGCTCGTCATGAATTTTTCGGCCTGGCCGTGCTCGAGGCGGTGCGGGCCGGCTGCCGGCCCTTGCTGCCGGCCCGCCTCTCCTATCCCGAGTTGTTCCCAGGGGAATTTCTGTACGAAGAAGGAGAATTGTTCGCCACCCTCAAAAGAAAGCTGATGGCCTTTCGCCCATTCCCCTCCGACCAGGCCAGAGAGCTCACCGAGCGGTTCTCCTGGTC
>JARRJE010000512.1:0-1770 GCA_037379765.1 Deltaproteobacteria bacterium | reverse complement strand
TTGAGCTCGACCGGCCCTCACCCTACATGCTGCTGGTGGCGCCGGTCCGTGAGAAACGGCGGACCCCCCTCCCGGAGGGCTATCAATCCTTGCCCCTTTACGACCGCCTCTATCATCTCCGCTCGGATGTGCCGGCCATTACCCACATCGACTATTCCGCCCGGATCCAATCGGTGAACAAAGAGGCTCATCCCAGATACTGGCAGCTGATCGACGCTTTCCGCCGGCGCACTGGCTATGGCCTGATCGTGAACACCAGCTTCAACGTCCGGGGAGAACCCATCGTCTGCTCCCCGGAAGACGCCTACCGCTGTTTCATGGGAACCGAAATGGATTACCTGGTCATGGGGGACTTCCTTTTTAGGAAAGAGGAGCAGCCAGATTATGAAAATCGAGACTATTGGCAGCGGAAATATGAATTGGATTGATGTAATGGAAACCGTGGTACGGGAAAAAGAGGGAAAGAAGCAGCAACAGCAGAGTCATGGAACAGCTGCTGCCCTTTTAGCCCCTTCTGTTCGATAATATCATTCTCTCGCTATAAAAAAGAATTCTCTGGACTCGTGATGGAATCCGCTCACCTAACCCTCGATGTTGACAAGTGCAAAGATTCCGGGCTGGCCCTGGTTTTGATCTGCCTCCTTTGTTACCAGGCCTGGAAGATACCGATCCTGATGTTGCTGGCTATCATCTTGCTGCTTCTCGCCATGAGCTTCCCGCTCATTTTCAAACCATTTGCCAGGATCTGGTTTGGATTGAGCACCGCCTTGGGCACTGTCGCTTCCAAAATCTTGCTGACAGTGCTCTTTTTTGTGCTCGTGTTTCCCATTGGTCTTCTGAGACGACTCTCGGGAAAGGACTCAATGAGGGTCAAGTGTTGGAAAAAGGGGAAGGAATCGGTCTTTCGGGAGCGGGACCACCGGCTCGGGGCCGAGGATCTAAAACATCCTTATTGAATCATCTGAATCCAACCGAATCGATCCTTGCGCAGTTCATTTTCCTCATCAAGGTTTTCATTTGGACCTCATTGAATCGGGGCTTGCCTGGTTTAAAGAAGACTTGGCCCTTAAGAAGTCCTGACTTTGGTGAAAACCCTTACGCCTTTGGCTCGTCTTGCTTAAGAAGATTGTAACTCGAAATGACCAATCTGGGGTATCCTTGGTGAAGTTAATTGTCCAAATTCCTTGTTATAACGAAGAAAATACTCTTGCTCAGACAGTTGCCGACATTCCCCGGCATATAGCAGGGATCGAGGCAGTAGAGGTTCTCATCATCGATGACGGCAGCACGGACCGCACTGTGGAAGTAGCCCGAAGGATTGGTGTCGATTACATTATCAGAAATAAAAGGAACTTAGGGCTTGCACGCTCTTTTCGCAGAGGTCTGGACGCCTGCCTGAAAAACGGTGCCGATATCATTGTCAACACCGACGGCGACAATCAGTATGCCGGCAAGGATATCCCGAAGCTGATCGAGCCCATCCTCGCAGGAAAGGCGGAGTTGGTCATCGGTGATCGGCAGACCGCCCGAGTCGAGCATTTTTCATCCATCAAAAAATTCCTGCAGTGGCTCGGCAGCGGAGTGGTCAGGAGGGTGAGTGGTATTAACGTGCCTGACGCGGTGAGCGGGTTTCGGGCAATTTCCAGGAAGGCAGCCCTTAAGCTGAATATCATCTCGGCGTACAGCTATACCATCGAGATGATCATTCAGGCCGGCAGAAAGCAAATGGCCATCGACCACGTTCCGGTCGGCACCAACCCCAAAACCCGC
>JARRJE010000511.1:0-2338 GCA_037379765.1 Deltaproteobacteria bacterium | reverse complement strand
GATACCATTTTTAGAAGGAGAGGGCTTCCTGTGCGGGTCTATTCCCTTCATTTTCCGTTCTGGCCGTGACGCAGAGATCGGGCGAAAACCATTTTTCAAGATGCCCTCAACTTGCAGGAGGGTCCCATGAAGACAATAACGAGCATTATTGCAGGATATCTGATCCTTTTTATGGTTGGGGCGGGTGCATCCAGCGCCCAGGAAGCGTATACCTTTATCACCGGTCCCAATGGCCCCATGATATGTATCGGCACATGGGTGCCGTCGGATACGGTAGGCTCTCCCGGCACCTGCGAAGGCACGCTCATGGGAATCGATCAGTGGACCGCGCTTTCCACCAGACAGAGCGCCGACCGGCTGGACAGCCTTTTGACAACCATGAATTCGATCGACGAAAAAATGTCGATCAACATCGACCAGACCAGCCGACTCCTCGATGCCACCCGGAAGGCCGGGAACGCCATCGATGCACAGGTCCGACAGACAAACCAGTTCCTGCACAAGACAATTGAGCAGCGGTTTGCCGCCGTGCCCCAGGAAATTCTCTCGAACGAGGCTTTCAAGCAGGAACTCATGCAGCTGAAAAAAGATATTCTGGCCGAGGTCGACAAATACTACCAGCCCAAACCGACTTCATCGCAGTAGCTGATCGGATGGGTGCTGCGGCTGGGAAAGGTCGGAAGCGGGACGTTCATGATTGCATGCGTAGGACATTGGGAGAGCATTTGACACTATTAGAAGATCCCTGTCTTGATTGTGGTCTCGTAGTTTTCACGGCGGTCACACTTTTGGATTAATATTTTCCTTAACTTGAGATACTTGACGCAGGGGTAGACCCAGGACAAAGGAGACAAGATATAAAAGCCAAAGGTAGACTTGACCCTCATTTATTTCGCTATTGCAGACGGGCGATGGCAAGGCCCGGGGGTGATCCGATTACGGATTCGGGGGCGAGCCCTCCTGGGTATCCCATTCCGGAAACGGGAAAACGACCGGCTCAACAGCGATGGCCGCCGGCCAGACGATCGTGTACCGGCCGTTGAGCATCTGGACCACAATGCCGTCGCCCAGGGTGTTTTGTCCGGTGGCATCGAAGCGAATGCCCTGCCAGGGCGCGATCAACTGCTCGGCGGGGATGTCCGTCGCGCGGAGGGCCGCCCGCACAGCGTCAGGATCGGTTGCCGCCGCCCGGTTGATGGCCTCGGCAAGAGTCATCATGCCGATGAAGCCGCGAGCGGAATTCCCATTCAGATCGGCCCCATACCGGGCGCGAAACAGCGCGTTGACCTGTTCGGCGAGCGGATTCGTTTGGGTCAGATCGAGCGACCAGACTTCGCGCGAGGTCACGTAATCGGCGTCCGCACCGAGGGTTTGCTGGAAATCCGGGGACACGAAACCGGTGTCATCAGCCCAGATCAGCGGCGGGGCGTAATCACCGCCTCCGGTTGGGCGGCCCGTATCCGGTCAACCGCGGCAGACACAGAGTCCGCCTCCTGCTGGGTATCGACTTCCGCGACGACCTCCATTCCGCATTGCGGCGCCAGGGTGGTCACCAGATCCATGAATCCGGTACCAAAATCAGACCCTTCATGGATGACCGCCAGACGATGTAAGCTGGCCTGGCGCTCGTCATTCAGCTCGGCCATGAACCGAAAGGCATCGTCGGCAAAGGTGGTATCGGTTGGGGTGGTGCGGAAGAACCACTGAAAGCCGCGTTCGGTGAGGGCTGGATCGGTCGAAGTCGCGGTGAGAAACGGAACGCCCGCTTCTTCGGCCATTTCGGAGGCGATCTTGGTCAGGCTGCTCTGGTAGGCACCGATGAGCGCGACCACCCTGAAGCCGGAAAGCAGCTCCCGGGTCTTCCTGCGGACACCGGCTTCCGTGCCCTGGTCATCAGCATACATCACCTGAACGAGGACGTTGCCAAAGGCGGGGAGGCCGCGGCTCTTGGCCAAAGGGAGATTCAGCTGGGGATATCGATTGTTGATGATGTCTGCGGCAAGCGCGATGCCCTGCTTGACCTCCTCACCAGCTGGGCCCTGTGGCCCTGACAGCGGGTACACGGCGCCGATCCGAATGACCTCCGTCCCGTCGTCGCCACATCCTGTGAGGACGAAAAGAAAAATGGTTAAGAGGATAAAGGCCTTCCCGCTTTTCATTTGGCCCTCCTTCCGATCACATCCCGCAGATGATCCGCCCGGATCGCAATCTCTCTATCTGAGGTCATTGTAACCAGTTAGCGAGGGGCCTGGCAATCGAGCCCTGCCCGGCTGGATGAACCGGTTAGGGGCCGCCCAGAAAACGGGATCGGGGCCATCCGGGAATGGTCGTCGTTTTT
>JARRJE010000510.1:0-1786 GCA_037379765.1 Deltaproteobacteria bacterium | reverse complement strand
AATCGCCTTCTTGGACCAGGTGCCGGTGTTGAGGTAACTAGCGGTTTTTCCCGGACCCAACAAGTTCATGGGCACCATGGCGAACTGGGTTGATGCGCCGCCATGGAGGAATAGCACCTTGTAATTGTCCGGGATGGCCAGCAGCTCTCGCAGCAGCCGTTCCGTTTCCTCGGTGATGGCGATGAACTCCTTGCTGCGGTGGCTCATCTCGATGAGACCGATGCCTTTGTCCCGGTAATTGACCACGTCTTTCGCAGCCTGCTGCAGCACCTCGTAGGGGAGGGTGGCCGGGCCGGGGCTGAAGTTGTAAATTCTCTCTGGCATGTCCTTTTCTCCTTGTATTCTTAAAGAATGATTCCTGATTTTTTGAGCCCGCCGATGCCGCCTGGCAGGTTGAGGGTTTTGTTCTTGCCGGCCGCCGCCAGGGTGAGCTGGGCCTCGAAGGAACGGCCGCCGGCGTTGCACACCAGGATGACCTCTTTGTCATCGGGGATTTCGTCCAACCGTTCCTTGAGCTCGTCCTGAGGAATGCATAGCCAGGATTCCCCGTAAGCATCGGCCAGGGGCTCGCTCTGGGTCTTAGCCCGCACGTCGAGGAAGACGGTGTCGTTCGCCCCTTTCTCTTCGAAGCGCTTGCGGAACTGGTCCTGGCCGATCACCCGGTTCCGGCCCTCCACCATATTCTGGGCCGTGTTGCCCAAAGTGTTGAGGATGTCCATGGCCGAAGAGTAGGGGGGCGAGTAAGGGACCTCCAGGTTGGAAATGTCCTGAATGGTGGGCTTGTACTTCAGGATGGCCGCCACCGCCGCTATCCGGCCGAACAGCCCCTCCTTGTTGGCGCCGATCCCCTGGACCCCCAGCACCCGCTGGGTGGGCCGGTCCACGATGAGCTGCATGTAAAGAAGATCGCTGTCCGGGTAGAAATGGGCCTTGTCCGCCTGGACCACGAAGGCGGCAAATGCGTCGAAGCCCAGGGTGCGGGCGCTATGCAGGCTCAGGCCCGTCTTGGCCACGCAGTTGTCGAAGATCTTGATGATGAAGCTGCCCACGGCTCCGTCGAAGCTCTCGGCTTTTCCTGCCAAATTACTGCCTATGACCCGGCCCTGTCGGTTGGCCAGGGAGCCGAGAGGGGCATAAGTCTGAGTGCCGGAAATGAGATCGGTCATCTCCACGCAGTCGCCGCCGGCATAAATGTTGGGGTCGGAAGTCTGCAGTCGCTGGTTCACCACAATGCCGCCCAGGGGGCCGATCTGGAGACCGGCCTCCCTGGCCAGCCGGCTGTTGGGCCGGACGCCCACCGCGAGAATCACCAGATCGACATCGATGGCGCGCTTGTCCGTCACCAGTCGGCGCACCTTTCCTTGCACGCCCTCGATGGCAAGGGCCTTTTCACCGGAATAGACGGTTACTCCGTTTTCCTCCAGATGCCGTTGAGCCATGAGGGCAACGTTGTCATCGATGATGCCGGGGAGAAGCTGATCCATCATTTCGACGATGCTCGTCTCTACTCCCCAGAGATCGGCCAGGGCCTCGGCCATCTCGATACCAATGGCGCCGCCGCCGAGCACTACCGCCTTGCTTACTGTGCCTTTGGCAAGCCGCTCCTTGATGGCCTTGGCCTTGCCGAGATCGGTCACTGTGAAGACGCCGTCGAGGCCCGCGCCGAGAAGAGGCGGCACCACCGGGATGGAGCCGGTGGCCAGCACCAATCGGTCGTAAGGAAGGTTTTCTTCCTGACCGGTGGCCAGATTCTTCACCAGGACTTGCCGGTTGTCGCGGTCGATGG
>JARRJE010000509.1:0-1792 GCA_037379765.1 Deltaproteobacteria bacterium | reverse complement strand
GCCAAGGGCTGGGGGGATAAGCAGCCGATCGCGAACAACGGCACCGCGGCGGGGCGGGCTAAGAACCGCCGGGTCGATTTTACGGTTACGCCGCTCTGATCGCTGCAGGCCCTTGCGGTGTCCGGTGTTCGATGGTGCCCCCCTGTTTTTTAACAGGGGGGCTTTTCAATTTCGGAGGAAAATAAGGGGTCAGATCCTTTGGTTTTTGAAAGAACCGGTCGGATTCTAAAAGCGATTTCGCAAGTTCCAAGCCGTTTGTTGATACAAGCCTTTTCCCGCTTCGGGAAAAGCATATTTTCCGGCTTCCCAGCCGGTAGCCGCTCAGCCGAGAAAAACAACCGTTTCCCGGAGGGCCGTTGCCTTTTCGTTCTTGGTGATTTCTTGAAATCAGGAGGGCGGTGCAGATGGGGGCGCTGTCAATCCCGGTTCCCCAGGCAGCATTTTTTGTATTTTTTCCCGCTTCCGCACGGGCACGGCGCGTTGCGGCCAATTTTTTCGGCAATTACCGGGCGCCCCCTGCGCAAACTCTCGGCGTGGTCAGCCTGCCGCTCTTTTTCGAGAACAGCAGCATGATCCTGCAGCGCCTGGATGGCGGCCGGCAGGACCGCGAACAACGAGGCCCATAAATCCGTTTCCTTTTCACCGGCCCCCAGCATTTGGCCAAAGACCTTCTCGGCTCTTTCCGGCTTGGCAATAGCGGTGATGACGGCGAGACTGGCCATATGGTTTTCGCCTTCTTCATCCAGGGAGAGGGGAAGTTCCTCCCGGAACCAGCATTCCGGGCGCAGCCTGAGGGCGCGGTAGAGACCGTACGTCCACTCCTCGATTTCTTCCGGGGTCCAGTCTTTGGTGGCGGTCAGATCGTAGGGGAAGGCCAGCTCACCCTGGTGGAAGGCATTGGTGAGCCGGTTGTAAATCCGGAACAGATTGTCGAAGCTCGACTTCGCCTGGTCTTCCGATTCGAACTCCGGAAGCTCCTCACCGAAAATCACCGGCAGCCATTCACTCGGCACGATCATCTCGGGTGTTATGGCCAGGCCATAAAGATAGCCGAGTGTTCTCGGAATACTGAAGACGTCGCTTCCCTGTTCTTCTGCAAGCGCGAGCAGTTGGTGGAGTTTTTGGCGTTCTTTTGTTGAAATCATGAGGCGTTTTCTCTCCGATCCCGGCGACGAGGTCGCGCGGGGCCGAGGCAAGGAGGGGTGACGGGACTTCATTTTACCGGCAAGCTCGAGAATCTCCCGCAGGGCCTGGGCCATCTCCTCCAATGGTGCAGTGGCAGAGCAGTGGCAATCATGGCAGGCTGTGCAGCGGGGCGCGGATCACCGGCCTTCTGCTTCACCTGCTGACGCCCGCCGGATAGTGTCAGGGAAAAGCGCGGCGGAAAGATTATTTTCGGCGAAGATTGATCCCCCGGCGGTGGCCGACGGTCAAAGCCAGGACAACCAATCGCTTCTCCTGAATCTCGCAGATGGTCCGGTAATCCCCTACGCGGTAGCGCCATAAGCCGGACAGATCTCCTCGCAACGGCTCTCCGAAATGCCTTGGGTTTTTGCATTCTTCGATGCGGTCATCCAGCCAGTCGAGGAGGCGCTGCTGCACTGGTCGGTGGAGCTTGCGCAGTTGTTTTTCTGCAAAACTGCCGATTTCAACCGTCCAGGCCAAGTTCCTTCCTCAAGTCCCGCAGCGTCTTGCTGCCGCTGCTTTCGGCGGTCGCCCGTTTTGCCAGCTCCAGATCCTCGTTGTCCTCCAGATAGCGGACAATAGCTTCACGCACCACGGCGCTGCGGTT
>JARRJE010000508.1:0-1796 GCA_037379765.1 Deltaproteobacteria bacterium | reverse complement strand
CAGTAGCTGTTCCGGACCAGGACCTCCCGTGGTTTAGAACCATCGGATGGCCCAACAATCCCTTCTTTTTCCATGATCTCGATCATCCGGGCCGCCCGGTTGTACCCGACCCGCAACCGTCGCTGCACCATAGAGATGGAGGCTTGGCCGGTTTCGCAGACGAGGGCCACAGCCTCATCATATTTCTCGTCATATTCATGATCGTCGACCTCATCCCCACTTTCAGTGTTTTCCACCTCTTGGAGGACAGATTCGTCATATCGGGCTGTACCCTGTTCCTTGAGGAAATCGACGATGCGACCCGTCTCCTTTTCCGAAATGTAGGCCCCGTGGATGCGCTGCAGCTTGGCTGCTCCCGGCGGCAAAAAGAGCATGTCGCCTGCCCCTAGCAGATGCTCCGCGCCGCTCGTATCGAGAATGGTCCGAGAGTCGATCTTGGAAGAGACCTTGAAGGAGATCCGAGTGGGGAAATTGGCCTTGATGAGCCCGGTGAGCACGTCCACCGATGGCCGCTGGGTGGCAAGGATGAGGTGCATACCGGCGGCACGGGCCATTTGGGCCAGACGGGCTACTGCATCTTCCACCTCTCGAGAGGAGATCATCATCAGGTCGGCCAGCTCATCGATGATGATCACCACTAGAGGCAGCTTGGTTTCCGCTGATTCATTGAAGGAGGCAAAGCTCTTAACCCGGGCCTCCTCCATCAGCTGGTAACGTCGCTCCATTTCGCGCACTGCCCACTGGAGTGCCCGGGCGGCAAGTTTGGGATCCACCACCACCGGGTGCAGCAAATGGGGAATGTCCTCGTAGCCGGAAAGCTCAATCCGTTTGGGGTCCACCATGAGCAAACGGACTTCCTCCGGGGTCGCCTTCATGAGGATGGAGCAGATGATGGCGTTAATGGCAACGCTTTTGCCCGAGCCGGTAGCGCCGGCGATGAGCAGATGGGGCATTTTGGCGAGGTCGGCAACTACCGGGTTACCCACGACATCCATACCCAGGCCCAGGGAAAGACGAGAGGCCGATTTTTGGAATCGTTCATTGGCAATAATATCCCGGACCTGCACCACCTGCCGCTCGGGGTTGGGGATCTCTATGCCGAGCGCCGCCTTGCCGGGGATAGAGCCCACGATGCGAACGCTTTCAGCCTTGAGGCCCAAGGCGAGGTCATCGGCCAGGGAGACCACCTTGTTGATCTTGATGCCGGGGGCAGGAGCGAACTCGTAGGTGGTGATTACCGGTCCAGGGGAAATCCCCTCCACCTTGCCTACCACGCCGAAGTCGCGCAATTTCTCTTCGAGTCGCCTGGCCACTGTGAAATAGTGCTCTTTGTCGACGTTGAGCAAGCATGGATCCGACTTGTTGAGAAGGGAGAGGGGCGGCAACTGATGATCGCCGGTCGACACCGGCCGCGGCTGGAACTCTTCTTCATCGCCGGCCGGGATCAGCCGAACCGGCTCGTGGACGCTGGGGGTATGAGCCGATGTCTCCTCCCTCCGCTTGGGAACAGGCCTTGCGGGCTCCTGATCGACCTCCTCGAGGAGCAACGCCGCCTCTTCCCGCTTTTGTTGATAATATGTCTGCAACCAGCGCAGACCCGCTTTCAGCTGAAGACTGCAGCAATATGGGGACAGTCGGACCGAGGCCATGAGGGAGACGAGAAGCAGAGCAAGAAGGATGAGCACCGCACCAGGACCGCCAAAATAGGTACTGAGAAAGCCTGCGGTGAGCCCCCCAAGATAGCCGCCGGCAGGATAGAGCTTACCGAAAAGGCGAAAGGTCTCCACATCTAATGT
>JARRJE010000507.1:0-1801 GCA_037379765.1 Deltaproteobacteria bacterium | reverse complement strand
TGCAAGGACCTGCAGCTCCATCACTGCCGACGGGGATTCACCTCGACAGTACCCAAAGATTGAATTTTGACCTGGGGAGTCAACTCATTGTGGGACAGTACTGCCACCTGGGGCAGAAATCGTTCCAACAGCCGACGGAGGTGCCGTCGGAGAATCGCCGAGCATAGAATCACCGGCTGATAGCCATCGGCGGCCGCTTTTTCGGCCATCTCCTGGACGGCTTCGAGCAGACGCTGGGCCATGTTGGGCTCCAGGGCAAGCTGGGCCCCTTGCTCCCCTTTCTGGATCGACTCCCGAACGAGGTCCTCCACCCTGGTGGCCAAGGTGAGCACCGGCAGATTGTTCTCCTCGTCAACATAAGGGGCGAGAATGGAACGAGCCAACTTCTGCCGCACATATTCAGTGAGGATGGAGGGATCCTTGATCTGGGGACCGTAATCGGCAAGCGTCTCACAGATGGTGAGCAGGTCGCGGATGGAGACCCGTTCCCTGAGGAGGTTCTGCAGCACCTTCTGAACCCCGCCCAGAGTCAAGACATTGGGCACCAGCTCCTCCACCACTTTTGGATGGGTTTTGGCCAGGTTGTCAAGGAGCTTCTGGGTTTCCTGCCGCCCGAGCAGCTCATCGGCATGCCCGCGCAACTGCTCGGTGATGTGGGTGGCCACCACCGTGGAAGGATCCACGACCGTGTAGCCGGCCACCTGGGCTTCGTCCTTCTTGTCGGAGGCGATCCAGAGGGCAGGCAGTCCGAAGGCGGGCTCCTGGGTGGAGATACCTTCAATCTCTCGTTTGGCGGCGCCGGCGTCCATGGCAAGCAGATAGCCCATCATCACTTCGCCGCGGGCGATCTCGATGCCTTTGAGCAGGAGCACATATTCGTCCGGCTTGAGCTGCAGGTTGTCGCGCACGTGAAGCGGCGGGATGATCATGCCCATGTCCATGGCGAACTGCCGCCGGATAGCGCGAATGCGCTCGAGAAGGTCGCCTTCCTGTTTCTCGTCCACCAAAGGAATGAGACCGTATCCCACCTCCAGCTCCAAAATATCCAATACCAGGAGATTTTCCACAGACTCCGGCGAACCGGGCTGCGGCTGTGCTGCCATCGTCTCTACTTCCTGCTCCTCGGCGCTCTGCCGGATGGCAGCTTGCTTTTGGAAGGCAAAGTAGGACAGGCCGCCCATCAGTGTCCCGAGGGCGACGAAAGGCAGATGCGGCAGGCCGGGGATCAGGCCGAACAACACGATAATGCCGGCAGCGACCGCCAGGGCTTGGGGTTGAAGCCCGATCTGGCGGGTGAACTCCTCACCCATGCTGGCGTCGGAGGCGGCCCGGCTGACGATGATGCCGGCCGAGGTGGAGATGATGAGCGCCGGGATCTGGGAGACCAGCCCGTCGCCGATGGTGAGCAAAGTGTAGGTCTGGATGGCCTGACCGATGGTCATATTGCCCTGGAGCATTCCGATGGCGAAGCCTCCGAGAATGTTGATGGCCATAATCACCAGCCCGGCAATCGCCTCGCCGCGCACGAACTTGCTGGCACCATCCATGGCCCCGTAGAACTCCGCCTGCCTGGAAATTTCCTTCCGCCGTTTTTTGGCCTGCTCCTCATTGATCAGCCCGGAATTGAGATCGGCATCGATGGCCATCTGTTTGCCGGGCATGGCATCCAGGGTGAAACGGGCGGCCACCTCGGCGATGCGGCCGGAGCCCTTGGTAATGACGATGAAGTTGATGAGGACCAGAATCAGGAAGATGATCAGGCCCACCGAGAAGCTGCCTCCTACCACGAAACTGCCGAAGG
>JARRJE010000506.1:0-1821 GCA_037379765.1 Deltaproteobacteria bacterium | reverse complement strand
TTCTGCATCTGCCGTATGGGTTTTTGGAGCGGAAAACCATCGGACAGTTGCTGCAAGGGTTTCAGGGAGTTGTCATGGCTCGCGATCTACTCACCGGGGAGAGCGTAGGCGCCTTTCTCGGAGGGATCACCGCGGTCGTTTTCCTGATCCTGATGGGCCGGATGATGCCGGCGGCCGCCATTCTGGTCGCGGCGGCGGAGATGGTGGCGGGCGTCATTACGGTGGCGGGAGGAAAGCGGCAGGAATTCTTACAGCATCAGCACGTGAAAGCCTTCACCAAGCAGCGGGGATACGCCGCCGAGCTGCTCAACCACATCGCCATGCTGAAAGCGGCCGGCGCGGAAAATCGCAGTGCCAGCCACTGGCTCACCCTCCTGCGAAGGGAACGGGACATCAAACTGCACATCGATCGGGTGCAGCTGGGCGCGAATGTCGCAGTCGGCCTGTTCGGCCAAATCGAGCTCCAGATCCTGTGGATCTGGGGCGGTCTCCGCGTGCTGGAAGGCTCACTGCAGCTGGGGGAACTGCTCGCCTTCACTCTGATGGCCAGTGCCTTTCACAAGGCCGTCAGCAGCCTGGGGAACTCTCTTATCACCGTGTGGACGGTCAAGCCCTACCTGCTTGAGGCGCAATCGCTGCTTGCCCGGCAGTCACTGACCTCGGACCGCTCCCGCGAGGTCAGAAGGGCGCCGGGTCCGGTCGAGGTCCGAGATCTCTGGTTCCGCTATGGCCCCACCCTCCCCTGGATTCTGGAAGGCTTTGAAATGTCAGTGGCACCAGGCGAGGTGCGCCGCATTGAGGGGCCTTCCGGATTTGGAAAATCGACGCTGTTGAAGCTCATCGCCGGGCTCTATGAACCGGACTGTGGCAATGTCCTCCTGGCCGGGCGCCCGCCCCGGAAGGCCCGTGGGCAGTTCCTCTATCTTCCGCAGTTCGTACGGCTGTTCAACACGACGATCCTCGAAAACCTGCGGCTGCTCTCCAACGGGGCCCCGCGCAACCATCTGACCGCGGTCGCCGAACTCACCGGTCTCGCGGCTATCGTTGAAGGGCTTCCCATGGGGTACGAAACCCTGCTGGCGCAGGGCGGAGAGAATTTTTCCGGCGGGCAGCGTCAACTGATCGCCTTGACGGCCGCTCTCTCCACTGATCGAGGGTTGTTGCTGCTTGATGAAGCCATGGCTAATATCGATCCCTTGCAGTGGGCCAAACTGGTAAAGAATCCTCTCTTTCAAGACAAAACGATTCTTTACACGAGCCATGACAAAACGGCCTGGGAAATGGGTCAGACTTCTTAGGGTTGCTTTTGTCTTAAATATTTCTTCAATTTCAATTGGATTTTTTTAGACTCGGCTTGACGTCTAAGCTTGGCATTCCCTTAATTTTGTCGATCGGCCTCTTGCTGTCACAAGTAACTGTATGGAGGACAGCTCCCCCTTCGGGATGCAGTTTTCTTGTGATTTTTCAGTTTCCTTAGGGTGGGATTCACCTTTATTGAACCCTATCGGTTTTTCGTGAAATATGACAAGGGCAGTTGTACCTGTAAGCATCGGCTTTGAACATGGCCCGCCCCGGCCATCTCCCCAGTGAGGATTGTCGGAAAAACGTCCCCTGGTGTCGCGGACCTTCACTAAGCGGAGGATCGGTTCTCCGACCAACTCGCCTGCCCTGTCGTCATCCGGCCCGAACGCACCCGCCGGGATCTCCTTGACCAAGAACCGCGGTAATGGTCCCTATAATTGCTGCCAAACCAAATCGAATTTTTTATAGCATGCCTCCTGCAGGGTTTTCAGTCGCTTTATGGGCACTGCTCTTCTAGAT
>JARRJE010000505.1:0-1823 GCA_037379765.1 Deltaproteobacteria bacterium | reverse complement strand
GATACCATCTGAACAACGCTTTTTTATCCATTTCCATTCACCCTTTGCCTACCGGAATCAGCCATGCCGGAAAGATCTGTGACCAGCCTCTGTTTGGCCTTTTTTCTGGTTGTCCTGCTGGTCGCTTGTTCGAGCCCGGAGGAAAAGAAAGCAGCCCATTACCGAAACGGCATAGCTTATGCTGAGAAAGGGCAGACCGAGGCGGCCATTCTCGAATTTCGCAACGCTGTTCAGATCGATCCGCTTTATGCCGAGGCCCGGTACCGCCTCGGATTGTCCCTTCTTGCCAAGGGCCGGTTTCAGGAGGCCTTTCGGGAGCTCGACCGCACCATCTCCCTGGTTCCGAACCACAAAGGAGCTTTGCTCAAGACTGCGGAAATGCTGGCCCTGGCCGGTCAAACCGATGAGAGCCTCAAGCGTTTGAACAAAGTCCTGGCAGCCGATCCTGAGAATCCCGAAGCCATGCTCCTTGCTGCTGACATCCACCTGCGACAGGGACAATCCAAGAAAGCCGAATCTTTGATCCAGCGGATCATGGAAGTGCGGCCCGCATGGGACCGTGCCTATCTTCTTTATGCACGGATCCAGGATGCGGCGGGCAAGGATCTGCTGGCTGAAGGGGCCATGCGCAAGGCCGTGGAGCTCGCTCCCAAGGAGCCGACCAATCATCGAGCGCTCGCCAGCTACTACTTGCGCCGAAATTCGCGGAATAAAGCCGAAAAAGAGCTGAAGATCATGGCCGAAGTCTTCCCTGCAGACCCATGGCCATTACGGCGGTTGGCCTCTCTTTATCTTTTGGAGGGCCGTGAGGAAGCAGCGGGACAGGTACTGGTCGGGGCTGTGGCCCGGCACCCTGGCAATGAAGAGTTCGCCTTCACCCTGGCCGACTTTTACCGGCAGCGGGGGCAGGCGGGTAAGGCTGAATCAGTTTACCGGGAGGCCATCGCCCGAACAGAACGACCGGCCAATATGCGGGCAAAGCTGGCTGATTTTTATTTCGAGCAGCAGAAATTTGCGCAGGCATCCAAAGAGGTGGACGAAGTCCTGGCTGCCGATGCCCATAACCGCCGCGCCAACTTGGTGCGTGCTAAATTGCTGCTTCACGATGGTCGACCAGCGGAGGCGCTCGACCTTCTCGATAAACTGGTCAGGGATTATCCCGGATGGGGCGAAGGATATTATTTCCAGGCTGCTACTTACTTTGCCCGAGGCGAGTTGGAGCTCTCTCAGCAAGCAGTTGCCGCCGCAGTGAAGTACAGCCCGAACAACAGCAGGTTCAGGACTTTTCTCGCCCGGCTTTATTTGCTCAAAAAAGATTACGCGGCCGCCCAGAAGGAGGCGACCATCGCTTTACAATTGCAGCACGCCAATTTACAGGCCGCCATTCTGCTGGGAGAAAGCTTTCTTTATGCCGAAGATTACGACAAGGCCCTTACCGTGTTCGACCGGGTTCTCGAAAGGATGCCCGCCGATGACCAAGTGCGCCAACTCAAAGGAACAGCACTGCTGGCCACTGGCCAGAAAGTCGAGGCCCGGGCCGTTTTCGAACGGATCCTTGCTGCCGACTCCGCGGCCACCCCGGCACTGGCCGGCATTGTCACAAGCTATCTCCGGGAAAAGAACCCGGAGGCAGCCAAAGATCGAATCAGAAAACAGATCGCCGCTGCGCCCGATCATGCCGGTCACCGGCTGCTGCTTGCCAATCTCCTGTATCGGGAAGGCGCGCTCGATAAGGCTCTGGCTCAGTTTGCAACGGTGAAGCAGCTGGCACCAGAACTGCCTCAGCCTTACTTTATGACCGCCCGCATCCTGGCGCAGCAAGG
>JARRJE010000504.1:0-1830 GCA_037379765.1 Deltaproteobacteria bacterium | reverse complement strand
CTGTTCATCCGGCCCGGCCACGAGCTCATCCGCACCTTGGGCGGCCTGCACCGCTTCATGCACTGGGATCGCCCCATCCTCACCGACAGCGGCGGTTTCCAGATCTATTCCCTGCGGGAGCTGGCCAAAATCACCGAGGAAGGGGCGGCCTTCCGGTCGCACCTGGACGGTTCCCCCCTTTTCTTGAGCCCTGAGGATGCGATAGCCGTGCAGGAGGCTCTAGGCTCGGACATCATGATGTGCCTGGATCAGTGCATCCCCTATCCAGCCAATCGGGAAGAGGCGGAAGCGGCTACCGCTCTCACCAGTCGCTGGGCCGAGCGTTCCCGGCGGGCCCAAGCCGGGATGGGGCAACTCCTCTTCGGCATTGTCCAGGGGGGAATGTATCCCGACTTGCGGGCACAATCAGTAGAAGATTTGGTGGGGATCGGCTTCGACGGATACGCCCTCGGAGGGTTGAGCGTGGGCGAGCCCCGGGAGCTGATGTACGACCTGATTGAGCAGACCGCGGCCATTTTGCCCCAGGAGTATCCCATCTACCTCATGGGGGTGGGCACTCCAGAGGATCTGGTGGAGAGCGTCCATCGGGGGGTGGATATGTTCGACTGCGTAATGCCGACCCGAAATGCCAGGAACGGGACCCTCTTCACCGCCGCCGGCAAGGTAGTGATCAAAAATGCCCGCTACCAGGATGATCCCGCCCCGATTGAAGAGACTTGTACCTGCTATACCTGCCGCCACTATTCCCGTGCCTATCTTCGTCATCTCTACCAGGCCCGGGAGATTCTCTCCTCGGTGCTCAACACGATTCACAACCTCCATTATTTTCTCAACCTGATGCAGGAGATCAGAAAGGCCATCGAGGAGGATCGCTTTGCGGAATTCCGGCAGACCTTTTATAATCGGCTGATTAGCGATTGACAGGTTGTCGTTAACCGAGGCTATCGATCTTCGGGCAAGGCCTGTTAAATTGGACTAAATAGGCTGATGGTTGCGGCAAGATGCGAAGCTGCCGAACGTTTCCAATTGACAGGCGGGGAGGTTCCGGTATAGTCCACCGTTTGAGAAAATCGAAGCCGAATTGGTAAACTTAAGGAGGGTAAAATTCCCTTTATCCCGTATGCGGAGGTAAAACTATGTTCGATTTGGCTACGGCAATGGCGGCCAATGGCGGGGCGGCCGATTCCCCCAAGGGCGGCCTGATCTCCTTTGTGCCGCTGATTCTGATTTTCGTTGTTTTCTACTTTCTGCTCATCCGGCCCCAGCAAAAGCGGGCCAAAGAGCATCAGAATTTTCTCAAGGAACTCAAAAAGGGCGACCATGTGGTGACCAACGGCGGGCTACTCGGGGAGATCACCGGCCTGACCGAAAAAGTGGTAACCCTGGAGATTGCCGATAAGATCAGAGTGAAGGTTTCCCGTCAGCACGTGCTGGGTCCTTCCTCCACGAATGCATCGGGTTCGATCGGCGGTGAAGGAGCTTCCTGTAGGATCGGCGGCGGCTGAAAATAAGAAAAAGCCTCCCGGTTGGGAGGCTGAGGATCAGCCGTCCGCTTTCCGCAGGAGGGCATGAACCTCCCAATCGGTGGCGGGTGGCGAGGTGGTCAGAAGAATCCGATCACCGGGGTTGGCCTGTTCGACGGCCAGGCCGGTCATCGGATTTTTCATATGGATGATGGTGTGGGTGGTGGTGGCGAGACCACGGCCCAGGTAGTCGAACCGGTCTTCGGTCCGGGCGGGATTGCGGATCTCCACCAGCGGCACCTGCTCTACACCTCGGACCACTCCCAGAGGTACATACTCCTGGGCCGCTCGTGGCGAACCATAGAGC
>JARRJE010000503.1:598-2439 GCA_037379765.1 Deltaproteobacteria bacterium | reverse complement strand
GCCTCCTGATGATCCTGTTGGCAATCGCCTCCTATTACGGCATGAACTTTACCGGCTCATCCACTTATACCTCACTCTCCGGGGTCAAAAAAGAGATGCGTTGGGCCGTGCCTCTCCAAATCGCGGGAGGCGCGGCCGGGTTCATTATCTGGCTTCTGGCCCGAGTCCTCGGCTGAGGAAGGAAAAAAATAATGGCCCGACTCAATTATCTGCCCAATGTCGTCACCCTGCAGCTCGATCGCCACAAGTGCATCGGCTGTGGCATGTGCGCGATTGTCTGCCCCCATGCCGTGTTCTTGATCGATGACCGGAAAGCCGCGATCCGCGCGCGCGATGATTGCATGGAGTGCGGGGCCTGTGCCCGAAACTGCCCGGTGGAGGCTATCGCGGTGGAGGCAAACGTAGGCTGCGCCCGGGCGGTGATTAATGCCGTGCTGGGCCGGCAGGGGAGCTCCTGCTGCTGTGTGGTGGAAAACGAGCCCAAGGGCAGACCGGCTGGTGGGGCCGGAGAAAGCTGCTGCTGAGCCGGAGGCTGAAGGTGAGCATGAAGTTCGGCAGCAGAGGATTCACCGAAGCGGGGGATCAGCCATGAAAGGAAGCGGCAGAACCCAGCCCAGCGGCGCCCTCAGCCTGATCGAAATGCTGGGCCTGATTTATGAGGACCTCGAAATCGACGACATCGAGGAGAAATTTTTCCGACTCATCGATGAGATTTTTGCCTTCGACCGGATCGCCCTTTTTTTCATCAAACACGGCAAGGGCGTGCTCCAAGGAAAGCTCGCCAGAGGCTTTGACGATCAAGTGATCGAAAAGATCAATATTCCTTTGAACCGCAACCGCTTGCTTTCCGAGCTTTTGAGCACCGCTCAGCCTCTCCGCATCAACGAGGAAAGCCGGGATGATCTGCCGGCCTTTGAGCTGCGCAACAGCGTCTTCATTCCCATCGTGAAGCGCAAGCGGTCGCTCTGTTGGCAGGCCAAGGAGTGCGGCAGCACCGACTGCCCCGCCTACGGCAAGAGCTGGCTGCGCTGCTGGCTGATGGCAGACGCCAAGTGCGGAGCCTGCAACGGCTCTCCCCCCAGGAAGAGAGCTTGTGGAACTTGTCCCGTCTACTTGGGCTTCGATTTCGAAACGGTGGAGGGGGTTCTCCTGGCAGACAATTCCTTCACGGACACGCCCATCAGCGATGAGGTGGTCACCGCCCTTTCCATCATCTCCCACGCAGTGGCGGTTGCGATCAACAACTCCAAAAGATACAGAAAGACGTTCGAAATCTCCATCCGGGACGAGCTGACCGGTCTTTACAACCGCCGTTACTTCAATGAGCGGCTGCTGGACGAGATCGAGCGGGGCAAACGCTACGATGAACCGGTGAGTCTCATCTCCTGCGATATTGATTTCTTTAAGGAAGTGAACGACACCTTCGGTCACCCGGTGGGCGACAAGGTCCTGGCCTGGCTGGCAGTGATCTTCCGGAAAGCTCTTCGCAAGAACGACGTGATCGCCCGCTACGGCGGTGAAGAATTCATGATCCTGCTTCTGAATACTTCGAAAGGCCAGGCCCGGCATGCCGCAGAAAAGCTGCGCCAGCTGGTGGCCGAGTCGGCAATGGACAACGAAGGAAATCCGATCCGGGTCACCATCAGCTGCGGCGTCGCCGCACTGGATCGGGACGGCTGTTCACTGGAGAACTTGATCGTCAATGCCGATAACGCTCTGTATGCCGCCAAAGAGCAAGGGCGAAACCAGGTGTGTGTGGCGGATGCTAAGACAAGGCCGGAAGTTGACCTCTGAAAGCCCAAGGCTCCGAAACACCGACCCATCCTCAACCCTCAACTCGC
>JARRJE010000503.1:0-536 GCA_037379765.1 Deltaproteobacteria bacterium | reverse complement strand
TCACTCTTCAGGCACTCAAGGCGAACCGGCAGGAGCTGGCCGTCTATCATCAACGTCACCGGTTGGTGACCGTTTCTGTTTTCCTGGGGATATACATCGTCCAGACCGCCCTTTCCCTACCCGGCGCCGCCATTCTCTCGCTGGCTGCTGGGGCCTTGTTCGGACTGCTTTGGGGGACGGTACTGGTGAATATCGGAGCGACGGCAGGGGCGATTCTCGCCTTTCTCTTTGCCCGTTACTTGTTCCGGGATCTGGTGATCAGAAGATTCGGCGGCCCGAATCTGGAGAAGCTCAACCGGGAGCTGGAGCGGGAGGGAATGAGCTATTTGCTCTTTCTCCGCCTGGTGCCGTTGTTTCCTTTCTTCCTCATCAATCTGGGCGCCGCGCTGACCTCGCTTTCCCTACGCACCTTCTTTTTTGCCACCATGGTCGGCATCATCCCGGGTTGCCTTGTCTACGTCAACGCCGGCGCCAGCCTCGCCAGCATCGACAAGCTGAGCGACGTCACCTCCCCCCGGGTCTTGGGAGCATTTGCC
>JARRJE010000502.1:0-1842 GCA_037379765.1 Deltaproteobacteria bacterium | reverse complement strand
GCACTGCCGGACGGTTACTGAGAAATTTGACTTTGGTCTTGGCTTGTTTCCGAAAGCAAGAACAAACTTTTTACCTATCGAAGTTGTGAGGGAATAGATTTATGAGCGGCATTGCCGGCTGTTTCGGCACGAGAGATGAAAAAACCATCAACCGGATGCTCGACGCCCTTGGCCATCGAGGGCCCAATGACCGGGGAGTGCACGTTTTCGGCGATATGGTCCTGGGTCACACCCGGCTTTCCATCGTTGATGTCGCCCAAGGGCACCAGCCCATCCTCGCGGAAAACGGCGGCGCGGGCATCATCGGCAACGGCGAGATTTACAACTATAGGGTCCTGCGGGATCGTTTGGCCAAGGAATACCCATTCCGCACCCATTCCGACACCGAGGTGGTTCTCCACTTGTACCGGCAGAAGGGGCCGGCCTGCGTCAAAGAACTGGACGGGATGTTCGCCTTCGCGGTGTTTGCCGGCGATGACTACCTGCTCGCCCGGGACCCCATCGGCATCAAGCCTCTTTATTACGGCTACCAGGGAGGGCACCTCTACTTCAGCTCGGAGCTGGGCTCCATGAGCCTGGCCGGAGTGGACGAGGTGCATGAATTTCCTGCCGGCCACTATTACACCCCGGCTGAGGGGTTCGTCCGCTATTACGAAATCCCTCCGGTCGCCGACCACCTGCTCACCAACGCCGGCGAAGCCTGCGCCCGTATCCGGGAAACCTTCATCGCTTCCGTCAAAAAGAGGCTACTCGCCGACCCGGAAATCCCGGTGGGCTCGTTTTGCAGCGGCGGCTTGGACAGCAGCCTGATTGCGGCCATCGCCGCCGAGAAGATCCCCAATCTTCACACCTTTGCGGTGGGGATGAAAGACCGGGACGGCGTGGAAAGCGACGACCTCAAGGCCTCGCGTCTTGCCGCGGCCCACATCGGCTCCACCCACCACGAGCTGCTCTTTACCGAGGAAGATTATTACCGGGTCCTGCCCGAGGTGATCGGCAAGCTGGAGAGCTACGATCCGTCGCTTGTGCGTTGCGCGGTGCCCTGCTACTTCACCTGCAAGCTGGCCGCCGATTACGTGACCGTGGTGCTCACCGGCGAGGGGGCCGACGAGCTCTTCGCCGGCTATCATTACATGAAGCACTCATCGCCGAGCCAGATCAACCCGGAAGGCCGACGGCTGATCTCTACTCTCCACAACATCAATCTGCAGAGGGCGGACCGCATCGGCATGTACTTCAGCCTGGAGCTGCGGGTGCCGTTTCTCGATACCGCCATGATCGATCTGGCCATGCAGATCCCGCCGGAGCTCAAAATCAGACGGCAGAACGGGGCAGCCATCGAAAAATGGATTTTGCGGCAAGCCTTTGCCGAAACAAATTATTTGCCGGCCGATATCCTCTGGCGGTATAAGGTGCAGTATACGCAGGGGGCCGGCTGCGAAGACTTGGGCGAAAAGCTCGCCGAGCAGGAAATGAGCGATGCCGAGTACGAACGGCTCAAGGCGGAGAATCCCGGCGCCACTCTCAACAGCAAGGAAGCCGCCTATTATTTCAAGATCTTCCGGAAATACCACCCCCAGGATTCCATCCTCAACTCCATCGGCATCTGGCAGGGTTTCGATTTCGCCGAGGAGCGGGCCAAGACGACCGGCACCCTGGACCGGCTGAAGCACGCTTCCGGTTAATTCGGGCACACTGCCCTGTACCTCGCCACCGCACACTGGACGACATGAAACCCGACTTTCTCGACTACCTGCAGGAAAAGGTGATCCTCGGCGATGGAGCCATTGGCACCTATCTTTACGAAAAGGGCCTTGAGCTCGGTAAAAACACCGACCGCCT
>JARRJE010000501.1:0-1865 GCA_037379765.1 Deltaproteobacteria bacterium | reverse complement strand
CCCAAGCTTTTGTCACCACGGATATGGACGACAACCAGATCACCGCCTTTCATCCCGGGGCCATGAACTATGCCCATGAAAATAATGTCTCCGATGCGAACGGCATCACCATTGGCATGGTCTCCCCCGACGGGCGGGAGGCCATGGTCCAGCATGCCGAACAATTTGCCGAAGCTGGGATCCCTTTCATTTTCGATCCCGGCCAGGGGCTGCCCATGTTTGATGGGCCTGAGATTCTTCATTTTATCGAACTTGCCGACTGGCTGACAGTGAACGACTACGAGTGGCAATTAATCCAGCAGCGGTCCGGCCTAAGTGAAAAACAGCTGACCGAACGCCTCCGGGCCCTCATCGTCACCCGTGGCGGAGAAGGCTCGGCGATCTGCACCAACCCCAAACGCCATGTCATTCCCTGTGCCCAGGCAGCGGTCGCCGAAGATCCCACTGGCTGCGGCGACGCATACCGGGCGGGCCTGCTCTACGGCTTGCTGAACGATTTCGACTGGGAGACCACCGGTCGGCTGGCCGCCATCATGGGGGCGATCAAGATCGAAAAGCACGGTACTCAGAACCACTTCCAGGAGCGGGAAGCTATCTTCACCCGATTCAAGGATGAGTTCGGCTATGCCATTTGAGAAGCGACAAACGGCAGTAATGGCTGAATGAAAAGTATTTTTTATATCCTTTCATTTGCCACTTGTGACTGAACCCGCTATGCCGCACACCGCCATCTATGTCTTTTTTGGCCTCATTGCCACTGGCAAATCCACCTTGGCCAGGGTTTGGGCCGAACGGCATGCCTTGGCCTCCTTCAACTCTGACGTGGTCAGAAAAGAGCTTGCCGGCCTGGCCCCTACCGCCCGGAGGCAGGAGGCGCTGGACCAGGGCATCTACACGGCTGAGTTCTCGAGGAAAACCTACGAGACCTTACTGGCCAAGGCCGAAGCCGAAGTTCGCGCAGGACGTGGGGCGGTCCTTGACGCCTCCTACCAACGACGGGACGAGCGGCGGCGCGTCCGTAAGCTTGCGCGCCGATACGGCTTTCCGGTATACTTCGTCCTTTGCACCTGCCCGGAGCCCGTGCTGCGAGAACGGCTTGCCCAACGGTTATTGGACCCGGCTGCTGTTTCTGACGGCCGCTGGGAAATCTATATCCGACAAAAGGAAAAATTCGAGCCACCAACCGAACTGGAACCCGGCGAACTGGTGACCCTGGAAACCCAGGGTTCGACGGCGGCGGTAATCGCTCGGCTGACAGCCGCGCTCCCGAAGGCAGACTCATCCACCAGGCGAGGATAAGGTCGTGTACACACGAATCTATGTGCTGAAGTTCCCAAAAGAAATCACGGACCAACCCATCATCTGCAATCTGGTCAAAAAGTTTGATTTGGAATTCAACATCCTGAAGGCAGCCATTCTCCTTCAACAGGAGGGCCTCCTCGTCCTGCAGCTGAAAGGTCATAAAACCAATATTGACAAAGGACTAGCCTATCTCCGCCAGCAGGGAGTCCAGGCAGAAAGCCTGTCCTCTACCATTCGGCGGGACGAGGATAAATGCTACCAGTGCGGCGCCTGTACCGGCATCTGTCCAACCGGCGCCCTTTCCATCCACCGTCCGGAGATGACGGTGATCTTCGAGCCCGAGCGTTGCACCGGCTGCGGCCTCTGCGTCACGGTCTGCCCGGTGCGGGCCATGCAGGTCTCTCTCACTCAATCTGTCCTCAATGGCCAGACTGAAGCCGAGGGCACCGGGGGCTGATCCTTCCCAGATGGTGCGCCGTGCCAAAGAACACGGCTTCGTCCGATGTGTTCACAAAGGAGCTAAGGACTTTCCGACACTTACGATAGCCAACATTTTATGGCTG
>JARRJE010000500.1:0-1871 GCA_037379765.1 Deltaproteobacteria bacterium | reverse complement strand
CACCCCTATTTCATCGCGGCCATCCAAGGCGCCGAGCTCGGTGACCGCCCTTACGAACGGGTGGAGGAAAATTACATCCTGATCAAGGACCCGACCAGAAGCACCCTGACCAGTCCCGGCATGCGGGAGTTCGTGGAGGAGCACCAGATTCACTCCATCCTGCTCGTACCCTTGCGGGTGGACGGCACCATCCGCCACCTGCTCTCCTTCTATGCCGCGGAACAGAAAGTATACTTCAGCGACGAGGAAATCGAGCTGCTCACCTTTTTCGGCAAAGAGATCATGAAGGCCTCCCGGCTCGAATACATGGGCGACATTCTCCACGACATCAAGAATCCGGCCATCGCCATCGCCGGATTTGCCGGCCGAGCCCGCAAGCTTCTGGAGAACGAGGACCTCGAACCGGTGCGCCACAAGCTGTCCTCTTTTCTGGATATCGTCGCCGAGGAGGCTGAGCGGCTGGAGGATCTGGCCCTTACCATGGGCGGAGAGGGGCGCGAGGAGATAGTGGACCTGAGCCGGCAGGCCCGGGAGCGGTTCCTGCTCAACGAAGAGGTGATCCGGGAATCGAAGCGCACCGGCATCGAGATCATGCCCCTGGAGCTGGAGCCGGACCTGCTCGTCTCCTGCCCCCCGTTCGCCCTGGAGCGGGTGCTCGACAACCTCCTCAACAACGCCACCAAGGCCATTCCCAAGGAAGGGGGCATCCTGGCCCTGCGCTGCTACCGGGAAGACGACTTGGCCTGCCTGGAGATCACCAATACCGGCGAGATTCCGCCCGAACAGCTCGAGCAGGCCCGCCAGGGATTGGGCAAGGGCCGCGGCCTGGGCATCATTTACCGGTTCGTGCAGGCCAACCGCGGCCGGATGGAGATCACCGCCAAGGAGGGCCGCACCACTTTCCTCATCAAGCTGCCCTTGCAGACCGGGGTGCTTGCCAGCCGCCTCAAGGTTTGACGGCGTTGCAAATAACATCTCCCTTTCGTGACGGGTTCGCGAAATGCTCAACGTGCTGATGGTTGCCTCCGCTTTCTTGCATATCAAACCTTTTTTTCAGTCATCTCAAAAAAGTGATGGCATTTTATGAAAGCCTCAAGGGCTGAATCTCCTTTCCGATCTTCCCATGCCGCCTCCCCTCTATTCGGTCATTATCCCCGCATACAATGAAGAACAGCTGCTTCCCGGCACCCTGGCCCGGCTGCAGGAGGCCATGGCCGCCCAGGCCCAGCCGGGAGAGATCATCGTGGTCGATAACAATTCCGACGACCGCACCGCTGAAATCGCTGCCCGCGCCGGCGCCCGGGTGGTGTTCGAGCCGGTAAACCAGATCTCCCGGGCCCGCAATACCGGTGCCGCCGCTGCCAAAGGGCAATACTTGATTTTTCTCGATGCCGATACCGAGCTGCCCCCTGCCCTGCTGACCGAGGCCCTGGGCCGGCTGGCCGCTGGCCGCTGCTGCGGGGGCGGCGCCACCCTCGACTTCGACCGGCCGCTTTCGGGGCTTGCCGCCGGCCACGCCTCCTTATGGACTTTCTGGTCGCGCCCGATCCGGCTGGCTGCGGGCAGCTTCATGTTCTGCCTGCGGGAAGGGTTTCAGGCGGTGGGCGGTTTCAGCGAGAAAGTCTTTGCCGGCGAAGAAATCCGGTTCTCCCGAGACCTCCGTGCCTGGGGCCGCGGCCGAAACCTCGCCTTTGAGGTCATCACCGATCCGCCCGTGATCACCTCCTCGCGGAAATTCCGCTGGTATTCCTCTCTGCAGCTGCTGGGAACGGTCCTTTTCTTTGCCATCTTTCCGTTCGCCGTCCGATTCAGGCGGCTCTGCTCTTTCTGGTACCTCCGGAAATGATCCTCGGAAATGATCCCAGGCACCG
>JARRJE010000499.1:0-1877 GCA_037379765.1 Deltaproteobacteria bacterium | reverse complement strand
TGTTTTTCATCCATGGCAATCACTCATGAAAAAGGGGGCTTTTGCTTACAACCATCGCTTCAACTCTTTGCCCATGTTTAACTGCACATACAACCGATGATCGTCGTAATCATTCCCCGGCAGTGTGGAGTTCAGCTGCCGAAATGAATAACCCACTACAAAGGCATACCAGCGATGGAAAGCCAAGCTCAGACTCGTTCCGGCGACGAGGCTGTCATCCGTGTACTCGGGGGAGACCTCAAGAAAGGTATCCTCCCGGTAGGAAGCATAAATCTGCGAATTGAACCTCTCCGAAAGCTGGTATTGCAAATCGCCCCGCACCGACCAGAACCGGGACAGGCCGGTATTTTCGGAGGCGTCAAACTGGAGCTGATCCATCCCACCTCTGCCGCCGAAAGAGACTCTGCCCCACTTAATTTCTCTTCTGTAGTCAACGACGTAGTTGAATACCATTTCGCTGTCTCCCCGCTCCGGGTCCACATAGGACGCCCCTGCCGCAGTCTCCAGAGCGGAGTGGGGGCCGAGCTGGTGCTGCCAGCCGAGGTCGCTGCGGTAAAGGTTGTAGCCGCTGCGACTGCCTTCATAATCGAGGGTATCAAACTGAAAGGACCCGAAAAGCAGCTCATGGCGTGTCCACTGGTAATTTGCAACCGCCCCCACCACATGCTCGTTGAGGTCCTCCGAAAGCGTGAAGTCTCCTTGGATATAATCGTAGGACAGCACGGTTCCCCACTTCGGATTGAACTGATAGCTGGCGCTCAGATAAGGATGGTTTTTCACGTAGTCATCCTGGTTTGGCGAGTCGTTGTTCAGGATCTCGTTACTGTACCCGAGCCCGAGGATGCTGTTGTTGGCATACTCATAGTCGGCGGACACGGCGACACCGTTGGTCCAATAATTGTTGCGGCCCTCGAGGGCAGAAAGCGGAACGCCCGCCCCTGGCTGCCGCACGTATTCTGTAACGAAATAGGTGTAATCATTGGACCGAAGGTAATTCTCCGTGAAGTTGGCGGAGAACCGTTTGGAAAACAGCTTGGTGCCCTCCAGGGTAAGATAATGGTTCACTTCAGTGGATTCGTCGTAATAATTGTATTGCAGTCCCGGAGCATAGCCGAAGGAAAGGATATCGTGCTCGGATTCCGAGGTGAGGATTATCGAGGGTGACAAAACGGATGACCAGCCGCTCTCCACATTGGTTTCGGAGAGATTGACATTGGAATCATATTCCTGAAGCAGGGAAATACTGCCGAAGAGGCTGGTCTGGCGGCCACTGGCCGTGCCGGTTGCAAGAAGGAGAATTGCCACAACCAGAAAAACGCGGACAAAAGACATGACACGATCCTGGACTGAATTTAAGGGACGATGATCGTATCGCCCGGGGAAATGAGGATATTCTGCTCTTGCTTCTTGCCCTTGATGAAAGCATCATAGTCGAAGTTGAGTCTTTTCTCCCCGCCGGCCACCCGCCTGACCACTTCGATCCTGTCCTTCTTGGCCCACTCCAGAAAGCCGCCGCCTCGGGCGATTGCCTGCAAGACGGTGATAGGACCAGTGATGGGAAATTCTCCCGGCTGCTGTACCTGGCCGACGAGATAATAGCGTTTGCTCCGGTTTTCCACCAAGGTCACCGAAACCGCCGGCTCGGTGATCACTTTGCCGAATTCCTTGGTCAGATAAGAGGTCAGCTCCCTGATCGATCTCCCCTTGACCATGACATCGCCTACCAGTGGCATGGAGATACGACCATCGGTTCGGACCGTAAGGGTTTTTGTGAGCTCCGGCTCCCGCCATACTTGGATTGACAGGATGTCGCCGACGCCAATGATGTATTCATCATCGGCCACCGGCTTTTTCGGTGTAGATTTCGCTGCGGCACT
>JARRJE010000498.1:0-1878 GCA_037379765.1 Deltaproteobacteria bacterium | reverse complement strand
TGACATTGGGAGCAGGTGGGCAAGGTCTGATCGGACCAGGGCTGCAGCAGCTGCCCCTCGGCCACCCTCTGGTTCAGGTCGCCGTGGCAGTCGGTGCACCAGACAGAATGTCCGTTGATGGTTTTGTTGGTGTGATGGCCCCGGTAGCAGTTGACGCCGTTGCCCGGATGGCATTTGTAGCAGTCGGAGGCCAGGGTGGGGTCATAGGTGAGGACCACCTGATCCTGGACGTGGAAGCGATGAAGCACATCGGAAAAGGTGTACTGCGAGGTGGGGTAGCCCGCATAGCCCGGCGGGGTCGACTCGCCTAGGGACGGATCGAGGTGGCACCGGGAGCAGCGAATGGGCCCGGGAACGCCGTCGCCGTCCGGATCGATGGTGGCGAAGTTGATGCCCGAATCCCGTTCGTGAAGCATGCCCATGGCCTGGAACGAGCCGTCGGGTGTGGCTGGATAGCCGTTGGCCTGCGCCACATCGATGTGGCAGTCGCAGCAGCCGCCGAAGGCCGTGGGAGCCACGGTATTGGTCTCGGCGAGCAGATTGCCGGTGGCCTGGTCATAAACTTTGACGTTGGCGGTAAGGAACGGATTGCGGTTGGGACCGCCCAAGGGGTCCACCATGACGCCATTGGAATCAATGTTCGGATAGGCCGGAATGCCTTTCACCTCCCAGTAACCTTGGGACTGGGCTTCCATCTGGCCGCTCAGGGTGGAGCCGGTCAAGCCCTGAATCCTGCCGTCGGCCCGCACCGGCTCGAAGCCGGGGAAGAGCTTGGGGGCGTTGGTGAGCCAGCTCTGGTAATAAGGGTCGGCTTTCAGGCTGTCCTCGGTGTTTTCGACGATGTTGTCTTCGACGCGGATGCTGTTCGGGTCCGCCACCACCGAGGGCTCATTCGCGCGCCGGATGACTTGCGCCCGCAAAGTGTTATACGGGGGCAGCAGCACGAACTTGTCGAAGGTCATGCATACGCAGTGCATGCCCAGATCGTTGGTGGCGACCACAACGTAGTCGCCGAGTGTGGTCCCGCCGGTAGATCCGCCTGAGGATCCGCCGTGGTTGCCGTTATTGGAGTGGTCGGACCCGCTGCCTCCGCCCTTATGCCCGGAGTGATCATCGTCCGATGACTTTGTGTATCCGGAGTATTCGCCGTCCGACGAGCTCGTGGAGTAGGTTGAGGTTGTGGAGTAACTATCCGAGTCGTCGTCCGCGTAACTGTTAGAGGCGCACAGGCAGACCGTCATGCCGAGTATGCCAATGAGAAATAATTGCTTTTTCATGCTATCTCCATTGCTTGGTGCTTGAGGAAGATATGAAAAGGAGGGCTCCAATAATTCGATTTGATTCAATATGCTTTTGGTTCTGCATCACCCCCTTTTCATGCTTGGCCGGCCCGAAGCGGTGCCGGACTTGTTCAAGGGATAAGCCCTCTTCATGCGAAAGATGCCCGGAAGAGGGAAGGGGTTAGATGATATCATCTGCGCATGGTTTCCTTTGAGCCGCCTGGAATAGCAATGAAAATGCCATCGCGTTTTCTTCGTAACTAAGCATTTGATTTTTTAATTGATAAATGACAAAGTCGGTTCCCCGGCTGCCTTTTTTGAAGTCTTGGATCTGGAGGAATTTCCCTGCAGAAAAGATGGGGAGTGACTGCGGAGATGTTGTAATTCTTATAAAATCAGCAAAATATATGGGTGTATAGGAGTGTATGAATTTGTGGACATTCGGAAGGGGGATGACAGCACCGAAGGTGAAAGCACCGAAGGCGGAGATCATCCTGGTACCGCCGATGGCGGTTCTTGACAGGGCGGCCGAAGGGGGAGGGCTCTCCGTAAGGAAAAGGCTTCCTGGCCTATCTCTTCAGCAGCTATACTTGATATA
>JARRJE010000497.1:0-1880 GCA_037379765.1 Deltaproteobacteria bacterium | reverse complement strand
TCCAAGGCGAGCTTCTGGTAAGAGAGTGACCGCCAGGATTCTGTGGTGGCGGCGTCCACTCCGGGGAGGGTCTCCGGCAGTAAGAGCCCGCCGTCGGTGGCAAGCCCCATCATGACCGCTTCTCTAAAGGGGATGGGCGCGATCCCGCCCCGGGTGCTGATGTAATTCATTTAAAATCCGTAAATCGTGAATCGTGAATTGATGAAAAGTGGGTGAGGTGTAAAACCCAACCACTCGAGCACTCAACCACTCACCTTCTTTCCCCACCTTCCTACTGACCTCTGATCACCGCGCGCTCTCGATAAGATTGATTCCCTCCATTTCGGACGGAACGGGCAGCTCCATGAGGCTGAGGATGTGGGGGCGATGTCTTTCAATGCGCCGTCTCCCCGCAAGTGACGGCCCTTGTGTTCGTCGCTGATGAGGATGAAAGGCACCGGGTTGAGGGAATGAGCGGTGTGGGGCCCGTCGGTGCTCGGGTCGTGCATGATCTCGGCATTGCCATGATCTGCGGTGATGATGACGATGCCTCCCTTGGCGGTGAAAGCCGGCACCAGCCGGCCCAAACACTCGTCCACCGCCTCGCATGCCTTGACCGCCGCGGCGAAGATGCCCGAATGGCCTACCATGTCGCCATTGGCGAAATTCAGCACAACGAGGCTGTAGTCGTTGTCCCGGATGCGACCGAGCAGCTCATCGGTCACCTGAAAGGCGCTCATCTCCGGTTTCTGGTCGTAAGTGGCCACATCCTTAGGGGAGGGGATCAGATCCCGGTCCTCCAGTGGAAAAGGCTGTTCCCGCCCGCCGTTAAAGAAATAGGTGACGTGGGCGTACTTTTCGGTTTCGGCGATCCGAAGCTGGCGCAGCCCGTGGCGGCTAATCTCCTCGCCAAGGATATGGGTAAGTGCCTGGGGCGGAAAAGCCACCGGCAGGTCGAAGTCCTTTTCGTAGCGGGTGAAGGTGGCATACTCGACCAGGTGTGGTCGGCCGGCTGCAGGAAACTTGTCGAAATTCGGCTCGGTGAAGGCCTTGGTGAGTTGCCGGGCCCGGTCGGCCCGAAAATTGAAAAAGATCACCGCATCATTGTCGTCTATTGTGGCTAGGGGCAGGCCGCCGTTTTCAATCACGGTAGGCGTGATGAATTCATCGGTCTCGCCTCGCTCGTAAGCAGCGCGCACCGCCGCCACCGGGTCCTCCGCCCGATGATCGCCCCGGCCGGCCACCAGCGCCTGCCAGGCCCGCTGCACCCGCTCCCACCGGTTGTCCCGGTCCATGGCATAATAGCGGCCGGTGACCGTGGCAACCCTTGCTGCGCCGTCGGCGCCAAGATGGGCTTGCAGCTCTTCGAGATAGCTGGCGCCGCTCTTGGGCGGAGTGTCGCGGCCATCCATGAAGGCGTGAATGTACACCCTCTCGATACCCTCTTGGGAAGCCATGGCCACTAGCGCCTTCAGGTGGTCGATATGGCTGTGAACACCCCCGTCGGAGACGAGGCCCAGCAGGTGAAGCGCGGAATCGTTCTCCCGGACTCTGGCCATGGCCTCCTTCAGGACCGGGTTGATGAAGAAGTCGCCGGTCTGGATGGCCTTGTTGATCCGGGTAAAGTCCTGGTAAACCACCCGGCCCGCACCGATATTGAGGTGACCCACCTCTGAGTTGCCCATCTGGCCTTCAGGCAGGCCCACCGCCCCGTTGTGGGCCAGGAGGGTGGTCGTGGGATATTCCAACTGCCACCGGTCCATGTTCGGAGTGCGGGCCATGTAGACGGCGTTGGTTGCCACCGGGGCTCCCGCTCCCCAGCCGTCGAGAATGGCCAGCAGGACAGGAGTCGGTTTCTTCATGAATTCTCCTCTTTGCCTTCCGGCTCGAGTGCCACTCGG
>JARRJE010000496.1:1962-3774 GCA_037379765.1 Deltaproteobacteria bacterium | reverse complement strand
GGTTTTTTGATCAACTGCCGGAAGCGCAGTGTTTTGAGCCGGCGTGTTTGGTACATGGCGTCGTACACGAGCCGAGTGCCGAACAAGGTGGTGAACAGGTTAAGCAGCACGCCAAGGGACAACGTCACCGCAAAGCCCTTGATGGGACCGGTGCCGAACAAAAACAGGGCCGCAGCGGTGATCAAAGTGGTGATCTGGGAATCGACGATGGCTGATAAGGCCTTGCCGTACCCCGCCTCTACCCCGGATTTCACTGACTTGCCCAGGGCAAATTCCTCCCGCATTCGTTCGAAAATAATGATGTTGGAATCCACCCCCATACCGATGGAGAGAATGATACCGGCGATGCCCGGAAGGGTGAGGGTCGCTTGCAGCAGACCCAGACAGGCGAAGAGGAACAGGATGTTCAGGGTCAGGGCGAAATTGGCGATCACCCCGGAAAGCCGGTAGAAGATGATCATGAAGGCGAGCACCAGAAAGGTGCCGAGGAGCCCGGCCATCAGCCCTTTGTGAATGGAATCCTGGCCGAGGGTGGCGCCCACGGTCAGGTTCTGAATGATATTGACCGGCGCCGGCAGCGCGCCGGCCCGCAGGACGATGGCCAGATCCGAGGCCTCTTCGTAAGTGAAGCCGCCGGAGATCTGGGCCCGGCCGCCGAGAATGCGCTCGCGGATGACTGGCGCCGAGCGTACCACCCCATCGAGGATGATGGCGAATCGCCGCCCCACGTTCTTTTCGGTAATCTGGGCGAAGACCCTTCCCCCCCTGTCGGTGAGATCGAGGCTTACATACGGCTCATTGAACGTGCCGCCCACCCGCACCCTGGCGTCCTTGACCATTCCGCCGGTCATCAGCACCTGGCTCTCCAGCAGGATCGGTATCTTACGAGCGACGCCCGTCTGCTGATCCACTTGACGTTCGAAGTATATCTCGGTGCCCTCGGGCAGCTGGTTCTGCAGGGCAAGGTTGAGGGCCTTGCTCCCTTCGCCCCACCGCCACTGGCCGTTGTCGACGGCCTGCTGAATGAGTCCGGACAGATCGACGCCGGGCGCTTCCGCCACCAGCTTGAATTCGAGCTGCGCGGTCTGACCGATGAGTTTGATGGCCCGTTCCGGGTCCTTGATCCCGGGCAGCTGAACCACGATCTGGTCCTTGCCCTGGCGAATGATGACCGGCTCGGCAACGCCGAATTGATCGATCCGGTTGCGGATGATCTCAAGCGACTGGTTGACGGCATTCTGGTTGATGAAATCGATCCGTTTCTTGGATAGACGCAACACGATGCGGGGGAAAGATCCCTCCTCGGTCTGCACCGTCTTTTCCAGGCTGGGGAAGTCCTCCTCGATGACTTGGTTGATGGTATCCAAGGCCTGGGTATTGGGCACGGTGAAGACGACGGTCCGATGGTCGCCGGTGGGAGTCCGCACCACCGAGATATCCTTTGCGGCCAAGGCGTCCTTCAGGTCCTGCGCCTCCAGGTCGAGGGAATTTTCCACCGCCTTTTCCAGGTCCACCTTGAGAACCAAGTGCATGCCGCCTTGGAGGTCGAGCCCCAGCCGCAAACCTTCGGGAGCAAGGTACGTTTTCCACCACTCGGGAGCCTGCTTGTAAAAGGAGGGCACCAGAATCACGCCGGCAAAGACGGTGATTGCAAGCAGCAGAATGATCTTCAGTTTCAAGTTTCGATTCATCAACAGGCTCCTTCGCAGATACTCCCGAACATTGATGGGGTGGTCTGAATCATTTTTGGGCATTCGGTATGGCGATCCGGGCGAGATTATACCCCAGCCCCTTCAGAAGTCAAATCGCAAA
>JARRJE010000496.1:0-1886 GCA_037379765.1 Deltaproteobacteria bacterium | reverse complement strand
TGCATCAGAAAAACGGCCGGATTTTCGAAACAACTGAAGAAACGTCCCCTGGCAGTCACAACCTGCCCGCAGTGTTTCCCTTGTCGTCTCCACAGAGAACTGGCAGAATATGTGGTAATCCTACGGCTCTCGATGATCTCTTGAAGCGCTAGCGCGCCGGATTACAGAAAAGAGCAGCTGGCCATCCGTTTTCGTTTCCGCCTTTGAGCCTTCGCACGGTCTTTCTTCCCGAGAGATTGCCATGACTTCGAAACCCGCATCGAAACTGCTTCTGCTCAGCGCCATCTTTGCCTATCTCCTGATAGGCATCGAGATCATTATCATGATCACGCCTTTTGCCCTTTATTTCTATTCCGTGTATGGGCCGATTCTGCGCTTTCTCTCCTCGTCACCGCTCACCGCCTGGACGACCGAATTTTTTCTGCCGCACATGGTGTTTCCGAACGATCCGCTCATCACAGCCATCTCTTATCTGCAGATCCTGCTGATCGTGGGCCTGGTGCTTTTCTTCGCCGCTGCCATTCCCCTTTACTACGGGCGGTTCACCGGCAAGGGAGTGGTGCAGCGCGCTTTCTATTCGTGGAACCGCCATCCCCAATATTTGTTCCTGGCCATCTCCGGCTTCGGCCTTCTGCTCTATTGGCCCCGCTTTATCATCCTTCTCATGTACATCACCATGCTCTTCGTCTATTACCTGCTGGCCTGCAACGAGGAATGGCGAATGAAGCAGGAGGCGCCGGGCCGTTACGAGGAATATATGGCCAAGACACCCATGTTCCTGCCAGGCGAGCCGGGTGGTAAGCTTTTTCGTCTCCTGTTCGGCTGGATCAGGCCCAAGGGGCTGGGTCTTTTTGCCGCTTACCTGATCACTCTTTGCCTCGGCACCCTTCTCGCCATGGGGCTGCGGACTTATACGGTGCACCACCTGCCCCTCGCCCGAGCCGACAACATGACCCTGGTCTCCGTCTTTCCCCGGCCGGCCTCCGAGATGCGCGATCTCTACCACCTCGTCCTTCAAGATCCCCGAGTCCGCGATCAACTCCGGGATAAAAAGGGGGCCAATCTCGCCTACATCATGCCGGGGGATTTCTTTCTGACCGCCCTGGTCACCGAAGAGCAGCGCCGATTTTCCGAGGATATGATTCAGCGCTTCCCCGAAATTCTCGAATGGCACCAGCACAAGTTTCACGGAGGGCTGGGCCGATTTTTCCGCATCTTTTACAATTACGTCCACACCTGGAGCGTGGGCGAGACCGATTACAGCGTCGAGCGCCTGATCTTCGTGGAGGTCACACACAATGGCCGGCCGGTGCCGCCCGGAAAGGTTTTCGACCTGGGGGACAGGCGGATGCCGACTCTCATTGTCGACGTCGACGCCTTCACCGAAAAAATTCTGGCTGTCGTCCCTACTTCGGCCAAAAACAAGTGGGGAACCATGCCCATGCCCACCTTCTAGGAGCCTTCAGCCATCAGCGATCAGTCGTCAGCAACACAAAATCCTTCATGCGTTCAGGCGAAGTCGCCTTTTTTTCATTGATCTATCGTCGTGCCGTGCGCCATTCGCTGATGTGGCCGAACGCTTATCTTTCATGTTGTCAGATAAGGGCCAACCGGATTAAGATAATCGTTTTTATGTGGAAATCGCCGAGTCCGGTTACACCATAGATGGAATTCGGGGCTTCTAAGGAAATAAACTGTCCGGAAAGCGTTCACAAGGTGCCGTAGATATCCGCAATCCGAGCGGCCGGCTATACATCAGTATACTGGCTGCTCGGATTGCGGATATCTGCGGTGTCCATGGACGCCTACCGAGGAGAATTGATGAAGAAGGTCCATGAAAAACACGCCGGCAAGAGTAGCTTGGAGCTGGCCCGGCTGGCCGCTCG
>JARRJE010000495.1:0-1900 GCA_037379765.1 Deltaproteobacteria bacterium | reverse complement strand
AACCCGACCGGTTCCTCCGGACCCAACCTGCTGATCAACCTGAACGGCCTGCTGGTCTTCCAGGCCAATGACGGCACCAACGGCCAGCAGCTTTGGAAAAGTGACGGCACCGACAGTGGGACGCAGCTGGTGAAGAAGATCGGCAGCGGCCTGGCCATGGCCGGCCGCGAATACGTGGTGGCCGGCAACACCATGTATTTCCGGGCCAACGACGGCCTAACCGGTAATGAACTCTGGAAGAGCAACGGGACCACGGCGGGAACCATGCTGGTCAAGGATATCTATCCTGGCTCACTGCCGGCCGACAGCTCGAGCCCGGATTACTTCGCCCATGTCGGCGGCAAGGTCTTCTTCGGTGCCAACGACGGGGTCCACGGCTACGAATTGTGGATCACCGACGGCACCGCCGACGGCACCAAAATGGTCAAGGACATCAACATAGGCCCGGGAGACGGCCACGAGCCCACCTGAGAAAGCGGGCCGCAATAGTCCATCGGCAACCTACTTAATTCCTATCCGGAATAGAACGGCCGGCACCCCCACCCTGGGGAACCGGCCGTTTTAGTTGTAAATAGCCGATAATGTTAGTAGCGCTGGACCTACCTCGTTGCGTTGAATAATCAGGGCCAAAGGGGTCATCTATGATAAGTAATGTCAAGGGGAAAACGGAGATTTCCCGTCACCCTCGTATTGCCTCCGACGGCGTTTGATTCCCTGCCACCATCTTCGATCTTTTTATTCTTTTCCTGGTCCGCATGATCATGCGACCCGACATCTATTTGCTGTCTTGCGGCTCAAAAGGAATCTTTTTCCCTTTGTTTTATAAGCCGAAACAGAAGATTGAGTTTGGTCAACCCGCCAGCCTCGAAACAAATCTAATGGTGCATTGTGCTGGCACAGACCCCATTCGGCAAGCCCTGGCGGGAAGATCGTGATCGCGGCAATGGTATTTGACTCCCTCAGGCGGCTTGTTTTTCCTCTTGAGGGACGAAGTCAACCTGTCTGCGATCAATCGCTAACATGTAGGTATCAATACCACCGGAGGCTTCCATTCTTGAAGAGCCTGTAATACTTATGCATTCAAACAAGTCTGCCTTTGGCTTTTATATTCAACTTTGTCCCTGAAACAGCCATTACGACATAATCCCAGCCTACCTGGCCAGGGCGCCGAATTAGTAGGAGGCAGGTTTTAGAGCTTGAATCACCTGATCCCTTTGCTCTTACGCAAGGCGACAAAACCTAAAATTACATTCTATAATTATTATCATCTGGTCATTGAGACGCCCCATCCCAATTTATCCCTTGCAAAGGGAGATGAACCGTGACCGCGATCGTTCAGCAGGCACAAGGGAAGATCAAAAAACTGAAGCGGGTACCGGCGGTGGCACACGTGCTCCGAATGAACACCCGGTATACGACCCGGCTGGGAGACCAGTTCGCGGGAGCCATAACCTACTTCTCATTGCTGGCAATGGTGCCCATCCTGATGGTTGCGTTCTCTGCTTGCGGGTTCACGCTGACCGTGCTGCATCCCGACTTGCTGGAGCGGGTTCAGGCGGCGATTATGGTAAAGCTGCAGGGAGTTCCTAAGGGCCTTCAGGACCAACTGACCGGACTGATAAAGGGCTTGCTGCGCAACTGGGCCTCGGTGGGGTTGGTGGGCCTAATATCCTCGATATACACCAGCGCCGGATGGGCAGGGTATCTGAAGTCCGCGGTGCGGGCCCAGACCCGTCCCCTGTTTGACATGGAAGAGCACAAACATTTCATCCTTGTTGAGGTCCTGCTGAATTTCGCGATTCTACTGGGCCTGCTTATCATCCTGGTGGTGACCTTCGCGCTCGCAGGCATGGCGACATCGCTGACCGGCACGATCGTGCACTGGCTCGCCTTGGAGAAG
>JARRJE010000494.1:0-3307 GCA_037379765.1 Deltaproteobacteria bacterium | reverse complement strand
GCCTGAATGCCGTTGCCGTGGTGGGCATCCCAATCGATGATCATTATTTTACGCCGCCCGTGCGCTTGTTGCCAATAACGGGCGGCCGCTGCCACGTTGTTGAGGAAGCAGAATCCCAGGGCCATTCCTCTTTCGGCGTGATGGCCGGGGGGGCGTACCGCACAAAAGACCGTCTCCGCCTGCTCGCTTTCCAATAAATCAATGCCGGCGATACCGGCGCCGGCTGCAAGCAGTGCCGCATCGTAGGTACCGTAGCAGAGTTGGTTGTCCGGATGATCGAGCCAGGAGCGACCGGAAAGAGCGGCCTCCTCGAAGCGGTACAGGTAAGCCTCGTCATGGCAGGCGGTCAGCCAATGCCATGCCGCAGGCTCGATCTCATCAGTGCCGAGGATAAGCTGAGCCAGCGGTCCCGAGGTCAGGCGTCCGGCAATGGCGGTCAGCCGGGCCGGCGTCTCTGGATGGCTTTTGGCGCCAGGATCGTGATCGAGAAAGCAGGGATGGGTGATCAGGGTGATGGCCGGCAATGGATTAATTGTTAATGGACAATGGATATTGGGGGAGCCGCTGCCACCTATTATCCATGATCAATGACTCATTGTCCATTCTACCGGAGCGTGCCCAAATAATTGAAGGTGCTCAACCGTTCGCGGCCGCCGCTGCCGGACACCTTGCGTACCAGGGCAGGGAGGGCGCCCTTGCGGAGACGCATCCGACTGAGGTCGATCACCGCATAGGTTAATCCGGAAGCTGCCAATTCAGGCAGGAAGCCGAGCAGGGAAAATGGCGCCTGAGGCAGGGCGAAGGTTAGGCCGCCCTGGCGCTGCAAAATGAACTTTTCACCTTTGGGACTGGTGAAGGGCTGGTGATAGCGGAAATGGGCCGGCCCCGGCCGGGCGGTAAATAGGGCCGGGGTGGCGTAGACGGTAAGTCCCAAGCCGTTGCCGGCCCGGCGGCAGAGCCGCTGCAAGTTGTCGCGGTCGGTCTCGATGGCAAGCTGGATCTCCTTCAGGCCGAGATCCTTCAGGATCCCGACGGCCAGGGAATTGAGGACATTGAGGGTGAAATCGCCGCTCAGCACGACCTTGCCACTTTTACCGGCAAAGAGCTGGAGCTGCCCGATGTGGCCGAGTTGGAAATGGGAGAAGCCGCGACGCTGCAAGGTGCCGATGGCTTCCCGGAAAAACCGCAGCTCGCCCTCCTCGATGATGGGTGGCAGAGCCCAGACTAGCCGCCGGAAATGGGGTTTGAGCAGTTTGGTATGCTGGGTGATCTGCCGGAAGGTCTCCCGGTCGATGGTGATGAGCAGTTGCTGAGGCGGCGGGTAGAGAGGTTGTTTGAGGAGGCGGAGGTCGTCGATCCGCAGGCGCCAGGGCAGGGCAGGGGAGGCCTGCCGTGGACCGGGTTTCTTTCTAAGCGGGTTGCCGGCAGGAGGGGTGCGGCGTTCATTCAATGGCCGCAGGGCGGAAACGAGTTGGAGTCCCGCCTCGATCTTTTTGACCCGACCGGCAAAGCGGCCCGGCTTGATGACCGTGCGGTTTTCCCGGGCGCGGCGTTCGCCGGTGTCCACTTTGAAAAAGCTGTCACCGGGTGCAGTCGCAACAGGTGTTTTGATCGCCACCAAGGCCCCCGCCTTGCTTTGTTCGATAGACGAACCATTTTTCCACATTTTCTTCAGGGTAAAGGCCAGGCGCTCTCCGCTCTGCTCCTGGTGCAGCCTGAGCCGGTCGCCGACCTTGACTGCAGACTGCAGCCTGAGCTGCGTCGTGCCGCCTCCAGCCTTTCCGTGTCGTCGGGATGATCCATGGCCAGCCGGTAGGCGGCAACCACTGCCCCAACGTAGTGGGAGCTCCGCATGCGTCCTTCGATTTTAAAGGAGGTGATCCCGGCTGATCGCAATCGGGTCAGGAAATCGAGACCTGCCAGATCATGCATGGAGAAAAAATAGCCGGACTGAGGACCACCGCCGTTGCTGCTCCATGTGTAGCGCCGGCGACAGGGCTGGACGCAGCGGCCGCGCAGCCCGCTTTTGCCGCCGAGGAAGCTGCTGAACAGGCACAGCCCGGAGTAGCTGAAGCAAAGGGCCCCATGGATAAAGACCTCGAGCTCCACCTCCGGGTTGACGGCGCGAATGGCGTTGATCTCCTGAAGGGTAAGCTCGCGAGCGAGGACCACTCGGGCAAAGCCCATCTTTGCCAGCTGGCTGACTGCTATGGAATTGTGAGCGGCGAGGAGAGTAGAGGCATGAAGACGCAGGCCCGGGAAATGCTTTCTGGCGAGACGGTAAAGCCCCAGATCCTGAAGGATGAGGCCGTCGGCCCCAAGTGCCTCGATCATAGCCAGGATGCGGACCGCCCTGGGCAGTTCCTCGTCCCGCACCAGACTGTTCATGGCAAGGAAGACCTTCACCTGCCGGCGATGGGCATGATCGATCATGGCCGCGATCTCGGCCATGCTGAAATTTTTGGCTAGGGCCCTGGCATTCAGAGTCGGAGCCCCGATGTAAACGGCATCGGCTCCGGCCGCGACCGCAGTCTCGAAGACCTCGATTGTGCCGGCAGGGGCCAGCAGTTCCGGTGTGTTCGTATTCATAGACGATGGCGAATAGTGAGGTGGTCAAGTCTCGCAAAAAAACACCAGATCTAGCCGGACGGGAAGTGAAACAAAGGTCTCAAAGCGAGGACCGTCGGCATTACTTCTACGATGCCGACAATCGTAATCAAACCATGTCCCGGTCATCGAGTCAACGAGTCATTGGCTTTAAAAACCCAGCCGGGAAAGGGAACGTTTGCGGGATTTTTTCCGGAAGACAGGCAGCAGGAGAATGCCGCCGCCGAAGCCGCCGACGTGGGCCCACCAGGCGACGCCGGCCTCGGCCTGTTTGGTGCCCACCAGAACGATCGAGCCCTGAACAAACTGGAGCAGAAACCAGAGGCCCAGGAAGAGGTAGGCCGGTACCTCGATCAGATAGAACAGGATAAAGAGCGGCAGCAGGGTGAGGATCTTGGCCCGTGGGAAGGAGAGGAAATAGGCGCCGAGCACCCCGGCGATGGCGCCGCTTGCTCCCACCATCGGCAGGCTGGAATGAGGGGCGGACCAGTATTGGGTACCGATTGAGGCGATGCCGCACAGCAAATAGAAGGCCAGATAGCTGCCGTGTCCAATCCGGTCCTCCACGTTGTCGCCGAAGATCCAGAGAAACCACATGTTGGAAAGGACGTGCAGCAGGCTGCCATGCAAAAACATGGAGGTGAAGATGGTAAGAAGCGCCAGGGGCTCCCTTCCATCGTTCAAACGGGCGGGCACGAAC
>JARRJE010000493.1:0-1911 GCA_037379765.1 Deltaproteobacteria bacterium | reverse complement strand
CCGAGGCCCGGGAGATGGGGTTCACCATGAATGTGGGCACCGAGTGCGAGTTTTTCCTGTTCAACCGGGATGAATGCGGCAACCCCACCACGATTACCCAGGACACCGCCGGCTACTTCAGCGTCGACCCGGATGACTATGGGATCGACTGCCGGCGGGAGATCATCGAGACCCTGGAGAGCATGGGCTTTGAGATCGAGGCCTCCCATCACGAGGTGGCCGAGGGGCAGCACGAGATCGATTTCAAATACGAGGATGCCCTGAAGGCCGCCGACAACACCCTTACGTTCAAGTGGGTGGTGAAGACCATCGCCAGGAAATACGGCCTCCACGCCACCTTCATGCCGAAACCGGTCTTCGGCATCAACGGCTCAGGGATGCACACCAACCAGTCCTTGTTTCATCTGGACGGCACCAATGCGTTTTATGACGAAAATGGTCCCTTGCAGCTGAGCGAGGCGGCGCACCAATACGTTGCCGGCATCCTCAAGAACGCCCGGGCCTTTGCCGCGGTCACCAACCCCCTGGTGAATTCCTACAAGCGGCTCGTTCCCGGTTATGAGGCCCCCGTCTACGTGGCCTGGTCCGCCGCCAACCGGAGCGCCCTCGTCCGCATTCCTGCCGCCCGCGGGTTGAGCACCCGGGTCGAGGTCCGCTGCCCGGACCCTGCCTGCAATCCCTACCTGGCCTTTGCCATGATGCTCAACTGCGGGCTGGACGGGATCCGCAACCGGCTCTCCCCGCCGCCCTCCACCGATGTCAATATTTTCGCCATGACTCCGGCCGAAAAGAAGCGGGCCAAGATCGCCAACATGCCGGCCAGCCTGCGGGAGGCCCTGGACGAGTTCAAAAAGAGCGCGATTGCCAAAGAGACTATGGGCGAGCACATCTTCAACAAATACCTGGAAGGCAAGGATTTCGAATGGGACCGCTTCCGGATCGCGGTCACCAGCTGGGAGATCGATGATTATCTGACCGTGTACTGAGCAAGAACTACCATGAGGAGAACACGAGATGATGAAGCAAGGCGTCGTCATCTTGGCCTTGTTTCTGCTCATTTCAGGGGCAACCCTCCCGGATTACGGTGATTCCGATGATTATGAGGTGCCGGTCATCCTGCTGGTGCAAAAGGATGAGATTAGGGCCTTCTCGGGATTGACCGGCAATTGGGTTTCGCTCGCGTTGAAAATCGGTGAACGTCTCGTCGATAATAGAGCGGATGGCAATATCGCCTTTGCGGTTACCAATCAGCGCGCTCTCGGGTTCAGCGCCTTGACCGGCTTGTGGGCCGCCGTGGATCTTGAGATCGGTGAGAGCCTGAGATCGATCGAGTTTGGAAAGGATGCCGTGGCCGTCCTCACAAATAAAAGGGTTTTGGGCTTCAGTGCCCAAACCGGAATGTGGGTGGCGGAGACTCTTCCTCTCTACGATGGTACACGGCTCCGCTGAAGTCGGCGCAATGCAAGGGAAAAAATTGCTGCAAAACAAGAGCTGTCCTTGCGGCGGTTGCTATTTCCCACGTTTGCTGAGCCTCTTCTTCAAGCGAATCCGAAATCCCTGCCCATCGCAGTTCGCAGCCTCTTTTGCCGGATGGCTGCGAAAGGATTCCCCCTCCCCCCAAAAAAGACAATAGTTCGGCTATCCTACCCTTGTCCCCCTAGAAGAAAAAGGTAAATTCTTCATTTCCCTTATGATCTTGCCTTATTAACTCACCCTTTGCAGATGTGCTCCCTCCTCCTGATTTCCCTTTTCCTTCTATTTTTCTTAGAGTTACGGTTATTTTTTATGGCAATCCTCTTGCGAAAAGTGTATCGTCACCACCAGTATTTACAGTCGGCTTGGTTTATTCATTAATGTCCCATCATTAGGGTAATTTCTTGTTGACATCGCACCGCACGATGGTATCTATTG
>JARRJE010000492.1:0-3642 GCA_037379765.1 Deltaproteobacteria bacterium | reverse complement strand
TTCGGATGCCGGCACGGCAATGAGGTGCACATGGTTGGGCATCAGGCAATAAGACCAGATCCGCACCTTGCAGCGGTTGCACCATTCAGCCATGAGATAGAGATATTCATGGTAATCTGTACGGAATTAAGGGGACATCATACTTGATTCTTTTTCGGACCCGGCTTTTGTTTCTGCAGGATGCGGTTGGTGATTTTCTCCAGTCTGCCTAAGAAAGCTTCGCTCCCCATAGGGCGCCCAGTCCGCTCATGGCGCCTAATCCTCTCACATTGTTTGTCGGATAGGTCCGTTGCCAGCAACTCCCGCCGATTGCCCACGATCTGCGATAACTGTCCGACTTTCACCAGGATATCATCTTCTCCCTGTAGAAGAGCTTTGGTGCTGCTCCAGGGATACATCTCCGGCTTTTTCACCAGCCCGGCCTTCACCGGGTTCATGGCGATATAACGGGCGGTGGCGATAAGATAGGTCTCATCCATGGGACAGGAAGAAAACCGGCCTTGCCAGAGATGGCCTTTCCATCCTTTCTTGAAATTGATATAGCGGGTGTAGCAGCGGTGTGCCTCGCCTATGGCTCTGCGCAAGCTTCGGATGCCGGCACGGCAATGAGGTGCACATGGTTGGGCATCAGGCAATAAGACCAGATCCGCACCTTGCAGCGGTTGCACCATTCAGCCATGAGATAGAGATATTCATGGTAATCTGCCCCGTCGAAGAAGGTTTCCATTCTTCGGTTGCCACGTTGGGTAATGTGATGTGGTATGCCGGGGGCCACCACCCGCGCTATCCGTGCCATGATTTCCAGGGTAGCTTGCGCCAAATCGAGGGTCAATAATTAAGTAAAGTGTCCCCAGAATTCGAATTCGCGTTTTAGATAGACCCTTATCAAAGGTCATGCACCTCAACTACTTCTTTGTCTCCGAGCTTTTTCGCCTCATCAGCTATCTGGCGGTGATGGGTAAAGAGGATGACCTGGTTTTTTTGGCCAAGTTCGGCCAAGGCCGTGAGGGTGGCCCTTGAGCGGTCGTCGTCGAAATTGATCAGAATATCATCGACGATAAACGGCATGGGCTCGCTTGTCTCCATGCGCCATTCAAGAGTGGCCAGGCGCAGGGCCAGATAAAGCTGGTCGCGGGTACCTTCGCTCATGCCTCCAACCTTTATCAACTTGCCGTCCGGACGAATACCAACGAGGATAGTTTCACCCTTATCGTCGACATCGGCCTTAAGCCCGGCAAAGGATTTCAGTGTCAGGTCAGCGAAATATTTTCCAGCTATCTTCAACACCGGATCCTGATGCTGCTCCCGGTAACGCTCTATCTCCTGCTGCAGGATTTTGGAGGCCAGCTTCACCCTGGCATACCGTTCCGCAAGACGCCTTATTTTGGCCAATTCCTGTTCCATCTTTTCCTTGGCCTCAGCAGCCCTGGCACTGCCATCCATTGCCTTCAGCCTATCGGCTGCCTTTCCAATCTCTTCTGAAATCCTGCTGATTTCAGGATTTATTTTCTCTTCAAGCTCTTGCCGTAACGATACTATCTGACCTGGCAATTCGTCGGCATCCACCTCTGCCGCCTGTCTTGCAAGTTCGCCCACGCTTGCTCCGGCTCCTATCTTAGCCAGGGTGGTCTCAATGACGGAAATCTTCTCCAGAATTTCCTGGTGCTCCACAAACCTGGCAATAATTGCCCCCAGCTCCTCCAGCCTTTCGCATTTGGAAATTCTCAGGATCTCAGGAGTTCATCCATTTGCTCATCGGCTGCCAGTAGGGCTTTCTCTGCAGTCGTCACCTCATCCTGCAAGGTTTCCAGCTCCTCGGACAATTGGTCGTACCGGGTGCTGTCTTTCAGGGCCGGAGCGAGTGCGGTCTTTAATTGCAGAAGTGCCTGGTCCAGGGGCACCGGCAACCATGCCGGATCAACCTTGTGGAGAAGCACTTTCACTTCTTTCTCAAGGGCGCCGGCGTCTCGATCAATGCCTTCGATGCGCTTTCGCAAGTCTTCCGCTTCTTTCACCTTATCCAGGCAATTTTGCAGAGTTTCGAAATAATCGTTGGCCTCATGAACAGAGATTTCTTCTTTCAGGCCAAGGCCGGAGAGCGCTTTTGCCCACTGATCCTTCCATGAGGCCAGGGAATCCTGGGCGTCGGTCAGGTCCTCTTCTGCCTGACCAAAGACTTTCTTTGCCTCTTTTTGCCTCTCTTGCAAGCGTTCCAATTTGGTGTTCCGGCGAGCAATCTCTTCCAGTAAGGCCTCGGAGAAAACGAGAATCGGACCGAGCGTATCCCCGGCCGGAATTTCCTCAGTTGCCATGTTCACAAGCTCTTTTGAAAGATTTTGCCGGAGATCGCGTCTTCGCCTTTCCTCTCCCTCGATTTCCCGTTCCTTTTTCAAAATTTCTCCCACCCTGTAGCGAAGCTTTTCCATGGCATTCAGCCAGCCATTCATTTCTTTGGGGGAAAGGGGTTTGATACCGATCGGCTCCCAAACTCGGGACCATTCTTCATCGAGGCTCTTTTCGTGCTGATCAAGGTCCTTTTCGATCACGTCACTCTCTGTCAATATTTCTTGCTGTTGTTCCGCCTGCACCTTGAGGTTGGCTGCATGGGCCACCCGGTCAGCCTCGTTACGAAGTCGGTCAGCAATGACATCTGCCAGATTCACCTGCTCTTCGTATGCTTCGGGAAGCTGTTTTTCAGAATCATAGGCCTGGCTCTCTTCCGACACATCTTCACTCTCAAGCCACTGCCGGCGTATGAGCTGCCAGCCATGCGCCCTCTTTTCCCGGGTCTTTGTTAAATCATTTTCTGACGGGACTTCTCCGCTGTATTCGAGCTTTTTAAGCTCAGTTTTGGCGGATTTGAGTTCCTTGGCGGCATTGTTCCGGTCTTTTTCCAAGACACGCCTTTCATCCTTAATCTCGTTGTACCTCTGCTCGAAATCCTGCACTGTCTCGGAAAGGGGGAGCGGCAGTTCCATGAGCGCGGGCAGATCTCCTGACCAGTGGCCTAATTGCTTCAGTTTAGAAAGACATTCTTTTTTGCCCTGCTCAACCTCATTTCGGACCTTATCGATATGGCTGTCGATCTCACCAGCCTTGCGAGCCAATTTTACAGCCAGGTTGAGGTCGTGAGAATCCTTGACGGCAGGCATGGCTGCAAGACCGTTTGCCGCCTCCTGCAGCTCTTGTTCTGCCGCCTTTCTCTGCTTCCGGGCCTGACTCACTTGCTGCGTGATTGTTTCAAAGCGGGTGCTCAACGCCTGAACCGTTCTCTTCTTCGAAAGCATCGGCCTCAGGGACTCAACCTCTTCCAAGGGCAGATCCTGCCGTATCTGCTTCAATAACGAAGCGGCTTCTTTGCGCAGATTGATCCGCATGCCGTTCCGCTCAGGCCTGTCTTTCTGGCCCTTGCGGTATTCACCCAGACGCTGGTGAAAGTCATCTACCAGCTCGGCATTTTCCAGGAGTACTTTGTTCAGAGAGATGTCCTTGCGTTTTTCATCGACATTACGCCGGCGATCAGATTTATTCTGCAGCTGAACCGTTGCCTCACGAACTGCCTGCTCGGCCTGCTGGTGTCGTTCGCTGATATCGGAGGGCAGGTCGGGCACCTCACCCAGGTTTCCCAGGCGATCACGCCAC
>JARRJE010000491.1:0-3348 GCA_037379765.1 Deltaproteobacteria bacterium | reverse complement strand
GGACATAAAAACCTCCCAAGAAAAACAGGCAAAACCTGGTATCTGGCCGCGCCAGCAAATCGATAGCAACATACCTGAGCCCGGGCCTCACGGCAACGGTCGATTCGTGTCATATTCTCTGACGTTTCAATTTATTGCCCTGCAAGCCTTCCTCTCTTCTGTAATTTGTGTTACGATTTATATTCTAGTAGCACAGACTGAGGAAACCACCATGCATATGGCTGATGCCTTACTTTCGCCGACGGTCGGCGGCACCATATGGGCCGCCACCGCCGCCACCACCGTTTATTGTTCCACCAGGGTCAGAAAAAGCCTGGATGACCGCAAAGTCCCCTTGATGGGGGTTCTGGCCGCCTTTGTTTTCGCCGCCCAGATGATCAACTTCACCATTCCTGGTACCGGCTCCAGCGGCCATTTGGGGGGTGGTCTTCTTCTCGCCATCCTTTTGGGGCCCGAGGCCGGTTTCCTGGCCATCGCCTCGGTGTTGACCGTCCAGGCCCTGTTCTTTGCCGACGGCGGTTTGCTGGCCCTGGGTTGCAATATTTTTCATATGGGGTTCATTCCCTGTTTCATCGCCTATCCATTGGTCTACAAGAGGATCGTGGGCCGAACTCCCACCGGCGGCCGTCTGCTCGCCGGCAGCCTGCTTGCCGCCGTGGTCGCCTTACAGCTCGGCGCCTTCGGGGTAGTTCTGGAGACCACCTTTTCCGGCATCTCGGAGCTGCCCTTTTCTTCCTTTCTCTTGTTGATGCAGCCCATCCACCTGGCCATCGGTATCGTCGAAGGCCTGATTACCGCCGGAATCGTCTCCTTCATCTGGAAGACCCGGCCGGAAATTCTGGAAAAGGCGTCCGCCGACCAGCCTCTGGGGGGGCTGCCTATCAAGCCGGTCCTGATCGGCCTGGCAGCCGCCACTCTCTTTACCGGCGGGATCCTTTCCTGGTACGCCTCCGAACATCCGGATGGACTGGAATGGTCGATGCTCAAGGTTTCCGGCCATGAAAAATTGGCGGCATCGGATCCTCTTCACCACTCCCTCAAAAAAGTGCAGGGGAAAACCGCTTTTCTTCCGGAGTATAATTTTGAGGGCTCGGAGGCAGCAGGCCGGAAGGAGGCATCTGATTCCGTCCGGCTCGGGACGTCGGTAGCCGGTTTGATCGGTGGCATGCTGGTCCTGCTGGTGGGGGTCACCATCGGTCTGGTGCTCAAAAGACGGCGGCCGGAAAGTACTCCCCCCCATCCGTTTCGATAAATTAAGATGTCTGCCATAGAACGTGCTTTTTACGAGATTGGCCGCCTGGACACCCTGGCCGACGGCGACACTCCTCTGCATCTCCTGGACCCGCGCGCCAAGCTCTTGACGACGGCGATCTTTATCGTCTGCGTGGTTTCCTTTAATAAGTACGAAATAGCCGGGCTTCTGCCTTTCTTACCCGGCGGTGCTCATCGGCCTGGGCAATTTGCCCCTCGGCTACCTGTTCCGGAAGTTGCTGCTCGTGTCGCCCTTCGTTCTTTTCATCGGCATCTTCAACCCATGGCTGGACCGGGATATCCTGGTCCGACTGGGTCCCATTGGCATTTCCGGCGGCTGGCTTTCATTCATCTCGCTGCTTCTGCGTTTCACCCTTACTGTCGGCGCCGCTCTCCTGCTCATTGCCTCTACGGGCTTCGCCGCTATCTGCATGGCCTTGGAGAAACTTGGGACACCCAAGGTCTTCACGGTTCAGCTTCTCCTTCTCTACCGCTATCTCTTCATCCTGGTAGCAGAAGCAATCCGAATGCTCCGGGCTCATGCCATGCGCGCCTTCAGCAGTCGGGGCCGGATCACCTTTCGGGTTTTCCTGCAGATGGTGGGAAACCTCCTGCTTCGCACTATCGACCGGGCTCAGCGCATCCACATGGCCATGCTCTCCCGCGCCTTTACAGGCGAAATCAAGATCGTCAGACGGTTCCGCTTCGGGTTTCGGGAAGTTTTGTTTTTGTGTGGTTTCAGTGCCCTCTTTCTTGCCCTGCGTTTCACCGACGTCACCGATCTGTTAGGTCGCTTTATTCTGGAGATCAGCCGATGAGTCATCATATCGTCGAGGCAAGAAACCTGAAATTCTGTTATCCTGACCAGACCCCCGCCTTGGCGAGCGTTTCTTTTAAGATCCTGCATGGGGAGTCGGTAGCCATCGTCGGCGCCAACGGGGCCGGCAAATCCACTTTGCTCCTCCACCTGAACGGCTATCTCACCCCCACCGAGGGTCAGGTGCGGATCGGCGACTACCAGCTCACCCCGGACACCGTCCGCGAGGTACGCCGCACCGTGGGGATGATCTTTCAGGACCCGGATGATCAGCTTTTCATGTCCACGGTTTTCGACGACGTGGCCTTCGGCCCCTTGAATTTGGGGCTTACCACGGATGAGATAAATGCCCGTGTGGATCAGGCTCTGGAAACCGTGGGATTGAGTCATCTCAGGGATCGTCCCCCTCACCGTCTCTCCACCGGCCAGAAGCGGCGGGCGGCCATAGCCTCGGTGTTGGCCATGTCCCCGGATATCCTGGTCATGGATGAGCCTTCCTCCGGTCTTGACCCGCATGCCCGGCGTCAGCTCATCGAACTGCTCGCCTCCTTTCGCCACACCAAGATCATCGCCACCCACGATCTCGACCTGGTACTCGACCTCTGTGAACGAACCATCGTCTTGCACGAGGGCGGGATCCTGGCTGATGGCCCCACCGCCCGGATCTTCAGGGATGAAGATCTGCTAGTTACGAGCCGTCTGGAAAAACCTTTGCGGATGCAAGGCTGTCCCATCTGCTGCTGAGCCGACGCCCATCACGAGGGCAGGGTTTGTCAGGTGTGGGGCATTGGATGGCTCCGATTTTTCCCCTCTCCTAGAAGTTTCTGAAGTTTTAGATAGTTGCACAATCAATAGGGCTTCGCTATCCTGATAAGGAGAGTTGGACAGCTGTTTGACAGCTTTCGCCGTCAAAGGTGACAATGATTTCTTGAGGTTCTGTTCTTCCGGGGAACTCCGCATTCCTTCTTTCGAGTGTTACAGAAGGCTGGAGGGAAGTGTAGGCAACTTTATTATTTAACTTATGTAAATGGCCTCCGTGCCAGGTTTTCCTCAAGGGCGACTCCCGATCGGAATTCGGCCAATAAAAGTGATGAGGATCTTTTGCAGATAAAGAGGCATCTTCCCCCGGTTTTGCTTGCCTTGGTCTTCGTCTTTTCGGGCGCTGCTGCCGGCCACGCAGAGGACCTGCTCGCCATCTATCGGCAAGCGGTTGCCGTCAGCCCTGTTCTGGCTCGGAGCCGAGCCCTGCTGGAGGCCGATCGAACCGCCCGGCCCCTGGC